>JBGSLI010000478.1:0-8100 GCA_041740775.1 Alteraurantiacibacter sp.
GGCCGAAGCCGCCGCCGTGGCGCAAAACCCGGATGCGGTGTTTACCGAAGGCGGCACGATCTACAACGTCTGCCGCGCCTGCCACCAGATGTATCCGCCCGAAGTGCTTCCCGAAGGCGTTACCGTCGATGATCTTGCCGAGAGCTGATCCCGCGACCGACTTGCGCCCGCTCGCCTGCGGGCTGGCGCTCGCCCTGCTGCTGATCGCCGCGCCCGCGCTGGCGCATGATGTGGCAGAAGGAGACAAGGCCTTCGTCCAGTCGATAGACGGACCCGCGATCATCCCCTTCCTCTATCTCGGCGCCAAGCACATGGTGACCGGATATGATCACATCGCCTTCCTTGTCGGCGTGGTGTTCTTCCTTACCCGGCTGAAGGACGTGGTGCTGTATGTCTCGATGTTCACCATCGGCCATTCGCTCACCCTGCTGGGCGGAGTGCTGCTGGGCACAGGTGCCAATGCCTATATCATCGATGCCATCATCGGCATTTCGGTGGTGTACAAGGGGGTGGAGAATGTGGGCGGCTTTGCCCGGATCGGCTGGCGGTTCGATACGCGGCTGGCGGTGCTGATTTTCGGACTGTTCCACGGGCTGGGGCTGGCGACCAAAGTGATGGATCTGGAAATGTCGCCCAACGGACTGCTCACCAATCTGATCGCCTTCAACGTCGGGGTGGAACTGGGGCAGGTGATCGTGCTGACGCTGGTGGTGCTGCTGCTCGGCGCGTGGCGGCACAGCGCCAGTTTCAGGCGCTATGCCTTTGCCGCCAATCTTGCCCTCATCATGGTGGGGCTTGCGCTAACCGCTTTTCAGATATCAGGATATCTTGCGTCATGAACAAAACCGCACTCACCCTTGCCGCAATGGTTCTGGCCGCAGGTGCGCTCGCCGTCTTCGTGATCCTGCCTGCCGAGCGGGGCTATGATCCCACCGGCGTGGGCAAGGCGCTGGGGCTGACCGAAATCGCCGATCCGGTGGGGCCGGCACTCGAACGCGGCATGGCGCGCATGGCGCAGCAGGATGTGCTGGTGCTGGCGCAAACCGATCTGCCGCCCGCGCAAGGCGTGGCCGATGGCTGGCAGATCGAACTCGGCCCGTTCAAATCGGTCGAATTCAAATACACCATGCCCGAAGGCGCGCCGATGACCTTCGCCTGGCAGGCCACCGGCCCGCTCGCCTATGATATGCACGCGCACCCGTTTGACGGCGGGGAGGAACTGACCGAGAGTTACAGCGTGGGCGATGCGCAGGCGATGCGCGGCAGCTACACCCCCGCCTTCACCGGCATCCACGGCTGGTTCTGGGAAAACCGTTCGATGGGCACCGTCACGCTGACGCTGGCCGCCAATGGGCAGATGAGCACCTCGACGATTTTCCAGGGCGATTCGGTGGGCGAGCGCCCGATCGAAGGGGCCACGGCGATGATCGAGGGAGAAGTGGCGGGCCACCGGCTGCAATCGGATGCGGCGGCGGAAAAGCAATAGCGCGCCCCGACCCTTGGTGACTTAGTCCGAATGTTTCGGATTTTATCAATTTGCCTGCCGTTTCACCCTTGTTGACTCCGCCCGAATCCGGCTAGGACACGATCAGGGAAGACGGGTACGAAAGGCCCGCGTGGCTTGCTGGGAGCAAAGGTTTGCGCATTTCGATCGAGAACCGCCGGTTGCAGGGCCGAAAAACCCGCCGGGCGCTGGCTGTTTCGCTGGCCGCCTCGCTAGGCCTGGCACTGTCCGCCTGCACTACCATGCCGGGGGGCGTTGAGACCTCCGCCGCAACACCGGGGGCCAGTTTCGATCATGCAAGCTGGGACGGCTATCTGGGCGGGGCGGACAGTTCGCAATATTCCGCGCTCGATCAGATCAACCGCGCCAATGTCGCACAGCTCGAAATCGCCTGGGAATTTCCCACCGGCGAAGGCCAGCCGCCGCTGTTCAACCCGGTGGTGGCCGGTGGGCGGATGTATGTCATCAACGGTGCGGGGCAATTGGTGGCGCTGAACCCGGCCACGGGCGAGCAATTCTGGGAAAGCACGCTCGAAGGCCGGATCGGCACGCGCGGAATAAATTACTGGACCGATGGCGCGGGCGATGAACGGCTGATGGTGCTGAACAATGGCGTGTTGCGCGCGGTAAACGCCGCGACGGGGCAGGTCATCCCGACTTTCGGCAGCGATGGCGGGGTGGACCTGCGCGATGCGCTGCCCGATGATATCACCACACCCGCCGCACCGCTGCAAACCAGCAATCCGGGCCGCATCTATCGCGATACGATCATCATGAGTCTGCCCGCAGGCGCCTATGATTACGCCAGCGCACCCGCCAATATCCACGCCTATGACGTGCGCAGCGGCGCGCTGAAATGGACCTTCAACGTCGTCCCGCGCGAGGGCGAATTCGGCTATGACACCTGGCCGCAGTCAGAGGATCACAGCAAGTTTGGCGGGGTTCACAACTGGTCCGAAAGCACGGTGGATACCGAGCTGGGCATCATCTTCATCCCTACCGGCACGCCGCGCTACGATTTTTACGGCGGCAACCGCGAAGGGGATAATCTGTTCGGCAATTCGCTGATCGCCATCGATGCCGAGACGGGCGAACGCATCTGGCATTTCCAGACCGTGCATCACGATCTGTGGGATTTCGATCTGCCCGTTGCGCCCAAGCTGATGACGATCGACCGGGACGGCGAGCAGGTGCCGATCGTGGTGCAGGTGACCAAGCAGGGCTACATCTTCGCCTTCGACCGGCGCACGGGCGAGCCGGTGTGGGACATCATCGAAACCCCCGTTCCCGAAAGCGACGTGCCCGGCGAACACGCCAGCCCCACCCAGCCGGTGCCCAGCTGGCCGCAGCCCTATATGCGGCAGAGCTTCACGCCGGATGATATCAACCCCTATCTGCCCGAAGCCGACCAGCAGGCATTGCGCGAACTGTTTGCCACATCGCGCTGGGGCGAAGGGCCGTTCGTGCCGCCCAGCATTGAGGGCACGATCGGTTTTCCCGGCCACAATGGCGGGGCGAACTGGGGCACGGTGGCGGTCGATCCGCAGCGCCAGCGGCTCTTCATCGTCAGCCGCGAATTGCCGCTGATGCTCAAGATCATGCCCGATCGCCGCGAAAGCGCGCTGGCGGCAATGCCCAATGCGCAAGAGGACAACATCCCCTATCGCTGGCCGGTCAATTTCATGCTGCAAAGCAATGGCATGGTGGCGATCAAGCCGCCGTTTTCCAATCTCACCGCCTATGACATGAATACCGGCGAACAGCTCTATTCGATCCCCAATGGCGAAATCATGACGCTGGAGGCGCAGGGCATCACCGGAGTGGGCGCGCAAACCCCGCGTTCCGGCCCGGTGGCAACCGCGGGCGGGCTGCTGTTCGTCAACACCGCCAGCGATCGCGCCTTTCGTGCCCGCGATGCCGATACCGGGGCGATTTTGTGGGAACACCGGTTCGACGCCGGAACCGAGGGCGTGCCCGCCATCTATGCGGTGGACGGGCGGCAATATATCACCCTGCCCGTGGGCGGCCTCGGCCACTTCCTCGGCGGGCTGGGCCTCAGCGAACCGGGGCCGAGCCGTTACGTCACCTTCGCGCTGCCGGAGGGGGCCGAATAGATGCGTCATGCCAGTCTCCTGCTGCTTGCCGTTGCCGCGTTCGCGGTGCCCGGCGCGGCGCAGGACGCCCCTGATGATTTGACCACCATGCCCCCGGTTTCGACCGCCTATGATCCGCCGCGTACGAGCTGGGGCGATCCGGACTTTCGCGGCACCTGGCCGATCGACGACATCGCCCGCATACCGTTCGAACGACCGGAGCAATTCGGCAATCGCTTCTGGCTGACCGACGAGGAATATGCGGAATTGCGCGCACAGGCCGACAATTCCGATGAACGCTACGCAGCGGAGGACCAGTCCGGCCGGCTCGGTGCCGGCAGTTTCATTACGGCCGAGGGGTCGGGCCGCCGGACCTCGCTGCTGGTTTCTCCGGCGGATGGGCGACTGCCTGCGCTGACGGCCGACGCTGCGGCCAGATATCGTGCCGGGCGTTCCAGCTGGACCGATGGCGTCGCGTTCGACTGGACTTCGGATTTCGACACGTTCGATCGCTGCGTGACCCGCGGTTTTCCCGCCACCATGATGCCACACCGCTACAACAACGGCCTGCGGGTAATGCAGGCACCCGGGCACGTGGTCATCATGACTGAAATGATCCACGAGGCTCGCGTGATCCCGGTGCTGGCGCCAGCCGAGGTGGCAGCACAGCGCTGGCCCGAGGAACTGCGCACCTGGCTTGGCCAGTCACTTGGCAGGTGGGAAGGCGATACGCTGGTGATCGAAACCAGCAACATCAGGACCGGCGATAGCGTCGACGCAGATCACCTTGCGCGCGGTCCCTCACCGCTCAATCTGGCAACGCATGGCGGTGAACCGTGGAACACGCTTCCCACCAGTGGCGATGCCCGGGTCGTGGAACGCATCACCATGACCGGGCCGGATTCTCTGGTCTACGAAGTAACCTATACCGACCCCCAGGTGTTCACCGCACAGTGGACTGCCCGTCTCGACTGGACCCGGGACGAGACCTACGAACTGTTCGAATACGCCTGCCACGAAGGCAATGTGCAAATCCGCAACTACATCACCGCCAGCCGTGCCGAACGGCAAGCGACTTCGCAGGAGACTGAATAATGGCCCGTAACACTTTCAAAACACTGGCGATTGTCTCCGCCAGCATGTTCTCCCTTGCCAGCCCTGTCGTAGCGCAGGATGTGGTGCCCGATGAACTCACCACCATCGCTCCGGTGCCGACCGATTTTGATCCGCCGCGCACCAGCTGGGGCGATCCCGATTTGCGCGGCACCTTCCCCATCGACAATATCGCCAGCATCCCGATGCAGCGGCCAGCGCAATTTGGTGACCGGTTCTACCTGACCGACGAGGAATATGCCGCGCGGCTGGACCAAGCCAGCGGTTCGGACGAACGCTATGCCGCAGAGGACGAGGCGGGCACGATCGGCTTTGGCCACTGGGTGGAATCGGATGCATCGGGCCGCCGCACATCGCTGCTGGTATCGCCCGCCGATGGCCAGCTTCCGGCGATGACCGAGTGGGCGCAGGAGATGTATCAGGCGGGCCGTTCGAGCTGGACGCCCAACACCTTCTTCAACTGGGTGGATGATTTTGACACCTGGGATCGCTGCGTCACGCGCGGCTTCCCCGCCTCGATGCTGCCCTTCCGTTACAACAACGGCATCCGCGTGATGCAGGCGCCGGGCTTCGTCATCATCTCGCTGGAAATGATCCACGATGCGCGCGTCATCCCGATCGTGAACGATCCGGCACAACGCGATGCGATGCGCTGGCCCGATGATGTGCGCAGCTGGATGGGCCAATCGATCGGTTACTGGGACGGCAATGTGCTGGTGGTCGAGACCACCAATATCAAGCACGGCGACAGCGCCACCGAGAACGTGGCCGAGCGCGGCCCCTCGCCGCTCAACATGGCCACGATGGGCGTGCCGCCGTTCAACACCATTCCCACGTCGCCAGAAGCAAAGGTGGTGGAACGGCTGACGATGACCGGCCCCGATCACATCGTCTATGAACTGACCTATGCCGATCCTGTGGTCTATACCGCGCCCTGGACCGCGCGGCTCGACTGGACGCGCAACGAGGAATATGAATTCTTCGAATACGCCTGCCACGAAGGCAATGTGCAATTGCGCAATTACATCACCGCCGCCGCTGCGGGTGTAGAAAACACCGAGGGCGGCGCGGGTGAAGGCGGCGAAGGCGGTTCGTAAGGATCATCGAAAAGGGGTGAGGCGCGGGCCTCGCCCCTTATTGATTTCGGGAGCAATCGAGCGCTTTGCCGCCGTGCGAGGCAGATGGACAGGATGCCATGACCAAGACGATCCTTCGCACCGCGCTGGCGGCAATCGCGATTTCCGCCTGCACCGTCACGCAGGCGCAGATGACCAATGAAACAATCGCGGGCAGCCCGGTGATGACCGCCAATGGCGCGGTGATGGGATCTGCTTCGGAAAGCGTGGATGGCATCACCGTGTTCAAGGGCATCCCCTTTGCCGCGCCGCCGGTGGGCGATCTGCGCTGGCAGATGCCGCAACCGGTGGAGGCGTGGGACGATATCCTCTATGCCGAAAACTGGGGTGACAATTGCGTGCAGAACCCGGCCCCGCAGCGTTTCCCCGTCAATTCCGCCACCGATATGCCAGATAGCCCCGGAATGTCGGAAGATTGCCTCTATCTCAACGTCTGGACCCCGGCGGTTTCCGGAGCAGAGCAATTGCCGGTAATGGTCTGGCTGTATGGTGGCGCCTATAGCGAGGGTGGCGGTTCGGCCCCCTTCAGCCACGGCGATCATCTGGCGGCAAAGGGCGCGGTGGTAGTCACCTTCAATTACCGCACCGGCGCGCTCGGCTTTATGGCGCATCCGGAACTGACCGCCGCCAGCCCGCATGGTGCGAGCGGCAATCAGGCGCTGGGCGATGCCATTGCCGCGCTGCAATGGGTGCAGGACAATATTGCAGGTTTCGGCGGCGATCCAACGCGCGTTACCATCTTCGGCGAAAGCGCGGGCGCGGCGATGAACGGCGGGCTGGCAGGCGCTCCGCCCGCCGCTGGCCTGTTCCAGCGCGTCATCAGCCAGTCGGGCAACTGGATGGGGCTGAATATCGGGCGGATGGTGGAACGCGAGGCGGCCGAAGCGCGCACGCTGGCCACCGCGCAGGAGAAACTGGGCACCACCAGCCTTGCCGCGCTGCGCGCGCTTCCGGCAGAAGAAATCCACGCCAATATCCCCGGCCAGGGCATGATCGTGGATGGCTGGATCATTCCCGAAGACCTCTCGCTCACCTTCGCGCAGGGGCGGCAATTGCCGGTGGATGTGCTGACCGGATCGAACGAGGACGAAGGCAGTTTCACCGCCATTTTCGGCCCGCCCGCCACGCTGGCCAGCTGGAACGCGACCGAAGCGATGCGCTGGGGCGAGCAGGCGGAACTGGGCCGCGCGGCCTATCCCGTCAGCACCGATGAGGAAGCGCGCGCCGCCTCCACCCGCCCGTTTGGCGACAATATGAGCTGGCTGCACCGCCAGTTTGCGCAATATCAGGCGGAAATCGGGCGCGGCGCGTATCATTACTGGTTCCGCCACGATCCGCCCTATGATGAAGGGCGCGCCAATCTGGGCGCGGCGCATACGGGCGAAATCCCCTATGTGTTCGACAATCTGTGCGCCCCGCGCACCTTCCCCGGCGGATCATCGGTGGCGCAGATGTGCGGCGATGCGCGCGAAGAGGCCTTTGCCGATCAGGTCTCGCAATATTGGGTGAACTTTGCCGCCACGGGCAATCCCAATGGCGCGGGCTTGCCCGCATGGCCTGAGGTGGGCGAGCTTGGACCGAATGAGGCGATGGTGCTCGATGCCGATGGTTCGGGCGTGGGGGAATGGCTGGGGGCGGACAAGATCGCGCTTTACGATGCGATTTTCCGCGCCCGCGTGGCACAGCCGCTGGGGATCGATAACGAATAAATCCACCGGGGAGGGGAATATGAGGATCGGCACGGCCTTGCTCGCTTCGGCGGGCCTCGCGGTTCTGGGCGCGGCGGGAGGAACGGGCTGGGCGCAATCCTCGCCCGCATTCGCGCAGCAGGTGGAACAGGCGCGCGCGCTTTACGCCGCCAATTGCGCCACCTGCCACGGGGCAGGCCTTGCGGGCGGACAATTCGCGGGCACGCTCACCGGGCCGGTATTTCTTGCCAAATGGGGCGGCGTTGGCGCAGCCGAATTGCGCGACTACATCTCCACCTCGATGCCGCCGGGCGGCAATGCAGCGCTTTCGCAGGCGGATTATAATGCGCTCACCGCGCTGATTCTGGCGCAAAACGGCGTTGCGGGCGATGTTTCGCTTGCCGAAGCCACCCTGCCCCCCGCCCCTTCGGCAGAAGAGCAGAACGCACTAGGCATCGGCGGGGTGTCCACCCGCTATCCCTTCCCCGCCGCGCCGGAACCCGTCGATCGTTTTGCCGGTTTCGCGCCCGTCACGCAGGCCGAACTCGCCGCGCCTGCGCCGGAGG
>JBGSLI010000479.1:0-2357 GCA_041740775.1 Alteraurantiacibacter sp.
ATCTATCGCTGCACACCGCAATGGTTCGTGCCGATGGATCGCACTTCTCCCCTCCCCACGGGGGAGGGGCCGGGGGTGGGGGGTCCGCCATCAATTGACGCGGTAAACCCATCCCCAACCCCTTCCCTTGAGGGAAGGGGCTTTACACTTCGCCAAACCGCCCTCAGCGCAATCGAACAAACACGGTTCGTTCCGGCAAAGGGCAGGAACCGTATCGGTTCAATGGTCGAGGGCCGCCCCGATTGGGTGCTCAGCCGCCAGCGCGCCTGGGGGGTGCCGATCACGCTGTTCGTTGACAGGAAATCGGGCGAATATCTGGTCGATCCAGAGGTCAACGCGCGCATCATCGCCGCCATCAAGGCCGAGGGCGTCGATGGCTGGGCGGAAGAAAATGTCGCGCATCTGCTTGGGCCAAACCGCAATCCCGACGATTACGAAATGATCCACGACATCCTCGATGTGTGGTTCGATTCAGGCTCCACCCACGCCTTCGTGCTCGAAAGCGGGCGCTGGCCCGATCTGCAGTCTCCCGCCGATCTTTACCTCGAAGGCAGCGATCAGCATCGCGGCTGGTTCCAGTCGAGCCTGCTGGAAAGCTGCGCCACCCGCGGCCGCGCGCCCTACAAGGCGGTGCTGACCCACGGTTTCACCATGGCCGCCGATGGCCGCAAGATGTCCAAGAGCCTTGGCAATACCATCGATCCGCTGAAGGTGATGGAGGAATACGGCGCGGATATCATCCGGCTGTGGGCGCTTTCGGTCGATTACACCGAGGACCACCGGATCGGCCCGGAAATCCTCAAAGGCGTGGCCGACCAGTACCGCAAGCTGCGCAACACCTTCCGCTATCTGCTCGGCGCGCTTGACGGGTTTGGCGAGGCCGAGCGGGTGGATGTGGCCGATATGCCCGAACTCGAACGCTACATGCTGGCGCTGCTGGGCGCGCTGGATGCGAAGTTGCGGCAGGCGGTCGAGGATTTCGATTTCAACACCTACACCCGCGCATTGACCGAGTTTGCCAACGAGGATCTGTCGGCGTTCTTTTTCGATATCCGCAAGGACCGGCTCTATTGCGACGCGCCCATGGGGCTGGAACGCCGCGCCTATCGCACCGTGCTCGATGTGCTGTTCCACGCGCTGATCCGCTATGCGGCCCCGGTGCTGGTGTTCACGGCGGAGGAAGTATGGCGCACGCGCTATCCCGATGAGGGCAGCGTACATCTGCTGGAATGGCCGGTGGTGCCTGCCGCCATTTGCGATTCATTGCATTGGCAGCGCCTGCGTGATCTGCGGGAAACTGTGAATGGACTTATCGAACCTTTGCGTCGTGATAAGGTAATCCGGTCTTCGCTAGAGGCAAATGTCCATTTGCGCACCAAAGATGCTGCGATGGCAGGTTGGTTTGAAACGCTCGATCAAGATGAACTTTCTGATTTGCTCATCGTCTCAACGGTAAGCGGACTTGAGTTCTCGCTCGATGACGATGTCTTGGCGATTGATGTCGGGATCGCCCGCACAACCCACCACAAATGCGGCCGCTGCTGGCGGCACCTGCCCGAAGTGACCGAGGACGGCGATCTGTGCGCCCGCTGCGAGGATGTAGTCGCCCAAATGGACGCCGCCCAATGAACACCCTCACCAAATTCCGCGCCATCGGCCTCGCCACAGCCGTGCTGATCTTCGCCGCCGACCAGTGGATTAAGCACTTTGTCGTCAACACGCTGGGCCTGGACGTCAGGGGTGAGCAAATCGTTCTGCTGCCCTTTTTCAACCTGACCCGTACTAACAATCTCGGCGTCTCGCTCGGCCTGTTCGAAGCCACATCGATGGAAATGCGCTGGATTCTGGTGGGGGTTACCGCGCTGATCGCCTGCGTGGTGATGGTGTGGATGCTGCGCGAAAAACTGCTCGGCGATATCATGGCGCTGGGAATGGTGCTGGGCGGGGCGCTGGGCAATATCCGCGATCGCTACATTCATGGCTATGTGATCGATTACGCCGATTTCCACATCGGCACCTTTCGCCCGTTCCTTATTTTCAACGTCGCCGATGCCGCAATCACCATCGGCGTGGTGATTATCCTTGCCCGCGCGCTGTTCATGCGCGAGAAACCGGCCAGCGCGCAGGAGGGGGAGCCTGCTCCCCCCACCGACGCTGCCGAGACACCAGAGAAGAGCTGACAGACCCATGGCCCGTATCCCACGCATCCTCATCCTCACCGCCGGTGCAGCGGCACTGTCGGCCTGTGGCGGCATCGATATCGGCAGCCGCGAACGGCCCGACGAATTCGCCGTGCAGCGGCAGGCCCCGCTGGTGGTGCCGCCCGATTTCCACCTTGTCCCGCCCGCTCCCGGCGC
>JBGSLI010000480.1:0-3473 GCA_041740775.1 Alteraurantiacibacter sp.
TATCGCCTGTTGGCGAAACCGATACCGCAGGTGCGGGCGCGCGCAGCACGATATCTGCCACATCAGCAGGCGGCAGGCGGTATCCGTCCTGCGCGGCGGCGGGTGCGGAAAGCGCGGCAGCAAGCGGGAGGGCGAGGGCGGTGGTGGCGGCGAACATCAAGCGCATGGCGGCAATATCCTTCTGTTGCCGCGCAATAGAACGAATGCGGCACCGCATGGCAACCCGTTTCGCGCCGCCTATGCCGCTTGTCTTTGCGCGCGTTTCACGATCCCGCTCAACCCCTTGGTCAGTTGGAACAACCCGTTCAGCCGGTTCTGCGGATCGTGCCAGGCGCGGTTGATGACCAGTTTCATGTCAGGCCGCAGCTTGGCGGTGCCGTCCAGCCGCTCGACATAGGCGATCAGGCCCGCCGGATCGGGAAAATCATCCTTGTGGAAGGTGACGAGGGTGCCGCGCGCGCCCACATCGATCCGGGCGATATTGGCGGCAATCGCCTGATGCTTGATCTCGATCAGGCGGATCAGGTTTTTGGTCGGCTGCGGCAGTTCGCCGAATCGGTCGATCATTTCGGCGGCCATCGATTCGATTTCGCCCTGCTCCTGCGCATCGTTCAGGCGGCGATATAGCGCCATCCGCACCGCCAGATCGGGCACGTAGCTTTCAGGAATCATGATCGGCGCATCGACGGTGATCTGCGGGGAAAGGCTGTTGCGCTCTGCCGCCAGCCCGGCATCGCCTGCCCTGGCGGCGAGGATCGCGTCCTCCAGCATCGACTGATACAGTTCGAAACCGACTTCGCGGATATGCCCGCTCTGTTCATCGCCCAGCAGATTGCCCGCGCCACGAATGTCGAGATCGTGGCTGGCCAGCTGGAAGCCTGCGCCAAGGCTGTCGAGATCGCCCAGCACCTTCAGCCGCTTTTCCGCCACCTCGCTCAATTGCGTATCGGCAGGGGTGGTGAGGTAGGCATAGGCGCGGATCTTGGCCCGGCCCACGCGCCCGCGCAGCTGGTAAAGCTGGGCCAGGCCAAAGCGATCCGCGCGGTGGATGATAATGGTGTTGGCGGTGGGCAGGTCCAGCCCGCTTTCGATGATGGTGGTGGACAGCAGCACTTCGTAACGGCCTTCGTAAAAGGCGCTCATCCGCTCCTCGATCTCGCCCGCCGCCATCTGCCCGTGCGCGGAAACCGCCTTCACTTCGGGCACCATATCGCGCAGCCAGGCTTCGACCTGTTCCATGTCCGAAATACGCGGCACCACGATAAAGCTCTGCCCGCCGCGATGGTGTTCGCGCAGCAGCGCCTCGCGCACCACCATATCGTCCCATTCCATCACATAGGTGCGCACCGCCAGCCGGTCGACCGGCGGGGTCTTGATGGTGGAAAGCTCGCGCAGGCCGCTCATCGCCATCTGCAAGGTGCGCGGGATGGGGGTGGCGGTCAGCGTCAGCACGTGCACATCGGCGCGCAATTGCTTCAGCTTTTCCTTGTGGGTGACGCCAAACCGCTGCTCCTCGTCCACGATCACCAGGCCAAGGTTTCTGAACTGCGTGCTGGCGGACAGGATCGCATGGGTGCCGATCACGATATCCATGTCGCCGCTGGTCAGCCGCTCGCGGGTGTCTTTCAGTTCGGCGGCGGGGACGAGGCGGCTGAGGCGGCCGATCTTCAGCGGGAAACCGGCAAAGCGATCGGTAAAGTTCTGGAAATGCTGGCGCGCCAGCAGCGTGGTGGGGGCGACCATCGCCACCTGTTGCCCGTTCATCGCCGCCACGAATGCCGCGCGCAGCGCCACCTCGGTCTTGCCGAAGCCAACGTCGCCGCACACCAGCCGGTCCATCGGTCGCCCGCTTTCCAGATCGCGCAGCACATCGGCGATGGCGGCTTCCTGATCCTCGGTTTCTTCATACTGGAAGCGGTCGAGGAACTGGCCGTAGCTGCTTTCGTCTGCCGCCAGCACCGGGGCCTTGCGCAGCGCGCGGGCAGCGGCAACCTTCATCAGTTCGCCCGCGATGGCGGTGATGCGTTCCTTCAGCTTGGCGCGGCGCTTCTGCCACGCTTCGCCGCCCAGCCGATCAAGCGGGACGCTTTCTTCGGACGATCCGTAGCGGCTCAATACTTCGAGGTTTTCGACCGGGATATACAGCTTGTCGCCGCCGGTATATTCCAGCCGCACGCAATCGTGCAGGCTCTGGCCCACGGCCACGCCTTCCAGCCCGATATATTTGCCGATCCCGTGATCCAGATGCACCACCAGATCGCCGCGCGAAAGCGCCTGCAATTCAGCCAGAAAGGCATCCGCATCCTTGCGGCGCTTCTTGCGCCGGACCAACCGGTCACCCAGCAGATCCTGTTCGGTTACCAGCTCCAGTTCGTCATTGGCAAAGCCGGTATCGAGCGGCAGCACCATCGCGGTGGCCCGGCCTTTTGCCGCAGCGCCCAGCGCCTCCTGCCAGCTTTGCGCCACCACCACCGGCGTGCCCGCTTCGCCAAGGATCGAAGCAATGCGGCTGAGCGAGCCTTTGGTATAAGCCGCCAGCAGCGGGCGCTTGCCCGCCTTGCCGATGCTGGCGAAGTGTTTTGCGGCCGCATCATAGATGTTTGCGCCCTGCGACCTTTCAGGTGTGAAATCGCGCGCAGAGCGGAAGGCAAAATCGACCACCTTCTCGCTGGCCGGTTCGGCAAATATCGACGCGCGGTGGACGGGCCAGGTGCCCAGCGCCTGCCGGAACTCTTCCTCCGACAGATAGAGTTCGGTGGTATCGAGCGGGCGATAGCTGCCCTTGCGCTGCCCGGCGGTTTCGCTGCGCTGGCGGCGATAATCGGCGATGTCCGCGAGCCGTTCCTCTGCCGCCGCCAGCGCGCCTGTATCGATCACTACCGTATCATCCTTGCCCAGATGATCGAACAGCGTCGCCAGCCGGTCCTCGAACAGTGGCAGCCAGTGCTCCATTCCCGCCAGCCGCCGCCCGTCGCTCACCGCTTCATACAGCGGGTCCTGCGTGGCATGGGCGCCGAATGTCTCGCGGTAACGGCTGCGGAACCGCTTGATGCTCTCCTCGTCCAGCAAGGCCTCGCTGGCGGGCAGCAGCAGGTGATGTTCCACCACCTGCGTGGTGCGCTGGGTGGAAGGATCGAACAGCCGCAGCGATTCCAGTTCGTCACCGAAGAAATCCAGCCGCAGCCCCGATTCCAGCCCGCTGGGAAAGATATCGACGATCGAACCGCGCATGGCAAATTCGCCCGTGTCCACCACCGTATCCACGCGGGTATAGCCCTGCCGCTGCAGCAGCGCGGCAAGGCTCTGGTGGCCGATCTGCGCGCCCTTGCGAAAATCGCGCACCGCCTCGCGGATGCGGAACGGGGTGAGCACGCGCTGGAGCAGTGCGTTGGCCGTGGTGACGATCAGCTGATTGCCCGGTGTTTTGCCGGGCGCGCCCGATTGCAGCAGGTGCAGCGCCGCCAGCCTTTGCG
>JBGSLI010000481.1:0-1850 GCA_041740775.1 Alteraurantiacibacter sp.
TCTTCCGATCTGTGCCGCGCGAACGCCGGGCGATCTCGCCCGCGCCGGTCGGGTCCATCGGCATCGCCAGCAGCCGCGCGGCGCGTGTCACCACCTCGGTCAATTCGTCCTGCGTGTAGAATACCAGCCGCACCGGAATGCCGAACCGGTCGCGCAAGGGGGTGGTGAGCAGCCCCTGCCGCGTGGTCGCCCCCACCAGCGTGAAGGGCGGCAGATCGATCCGCACGCTGCGCGCCGAAGGACCTTCGCCGATGATGATGTCGAGCGCGCGATCCTCCATCGCCGGATAGAGGATTTCCTCCACCACCGGATTCAATCGGTGGATCTCGTCGATGAACAATACGTCATTGGGTTCCAGATTGGTCAGCAGCGCGGCCAGATCGCCCGCCTTGGCGATTACCGGACCGGAAGTGGCGCGAAAGCCCACGCCCAATTCGCGGGCGACGATCTGCGCCAGCGTGGTCTTCCCCAGCCCCGGCGGGCCGAAGAACAATACATGGTCCATCGCCTCGGCGCGGCCCTTCGCGGCTTCGATGAACACCGCCAGATTATCCTTCGCCGCCGCCTGCCCGATGAATTCGCGCAAGCTCTTGGGGCGCAGCGCGGCGTCGGGGTCTTCGGGCTGGCGGAGAGGGGTGAGGTTGGGGTTGGTCATGGTTCCTGCGCTTCGGCCATATCGCGCCTATGGTGGAGGATGCGCAAGACCGCAATGTTTCCGGCAGCGGGGTGGCTGGGACAGGCCCTGTCAGGGATGCCCGCGCCATGGCCTCATCGTCCGCAAGGGCCGTGGCGCGGATTCCAATCATGCGCGGGGCATATCGCGTTTGGGGCCGCAGTGGAACGCACGGGGTCCAGGGGGGAGGCGGCGCAAGTTTTTTCCGGGGAAGGGTCGCACCGCAGCCGGTGGGACTGGAACGGCTGCGGTGCAAGCGGGGCAATAGGCGGCGCGGGCGGGCGCGGCTGCAAGCACTCGACCTGCGGGCCTGCTGGATCGACCGGCGAATCCCGCAACCGACGAACCGCCTATCGCGCCCCACCAACCGCACATTGCCCATTGGTTGCCGGTGGGGCAGAATGGCGCTCGATGGCCCTGATCGTCACCTTCCTTCTCGGCATGGGCAATTTTGCCTGGCACCGCGCGGTGATGGAGAGCGGGCATCCGATGGTCGCCGAGATTCCGTCCGCGCTGCTGCCGGTGATGCGCCTGGCCAGCCTGGCGCTGGAATTCGTGCTGCTGTGCGGCGCGCTCTACGCCGCGCGCAGCGGCAACGGGCACTGGCTGTGGGCCTATTGCGGATATTCGGCGATCAATGGCGGGGCGGCCTGGCTGATCGTTTCGCGCCGCATCTGAGCCGGGCGAAGCGGGCGCAAAAGGTCGGCAGGCGGCCATTCCCGCTTTGTGCTGGTCCAAACCGGTGCGCACCTGCTAACCACGGGCACCGATGGCCGACCGCAAGCTCCTGTTCCACCTGTCCGACATCCATTTCGGGCTGGAAGACAATCGCGCGCTCGATTGGGTGACCGAAGAAATCGCCGCGCGGCGTCCCGATGCGGTGACGATCACCGGCGATCTGACGATGCGCGCGCGCCACCACGAATTTGCCGCCGCTGCCCGCTGGATAAACACGCTCGACGTGCCGGTTACGGTGGGTGTGGGCAATCACGACATGCCCTATTTCAATCCGATCGAACGGTTTCTGACGCCATACAGGCGGTTTGCCGGAATGCAGGGGCTGGTGGAGCGCGAAATAGACCTGCCCGGCCTTGCCATCGTGCCGCTGAAAACGGTGCGCCGCTGGCAGCCGCGCCTCAACTGGTCCAAAGGCTGGGTGACGCAGGCCGCGCTTGCC
>JBGSLI010000482.1:0-3034 GCA_041740775.1 Alteraurantiacibacter sp.
CAACGGTGATCAGCCCGGCGTCGCGGCGGGCGATGCGGATCGTGCCGGGGTGGACTTCCAACCCCTCGCGCTCGGCCACCGCGAAGATTTCGACCAGCCGCACCGGGTCTTGCGCAAACCAGTCGTCAGAAGGCGCGGCGATCCGGTCGCCATCTACCAGATAGCCGTCCAGCTTGCGCGTCCGGCCGCGGCGGATAGAGGAGAAAAAGCCCGCCACCCGGCTTTTCTGCGTCGCCTGTTCCTCCAGCTGGGCGAGGAAAACGCCGGTCAGATGGCCGACGTGCTTGGCCTGGAGGAAATAGAACTGCATGAAGCGTTCGACCGCGCTTTTGCCGGGGCGATCGGCATATTGCATCCGTTCGGCCACCTCGCGCTGGAGGTCGAAGGTCAGCCGGTCCTCTGCCCTTCCCGATATCGTGTGCAGATGCGCGCGCACCGCCAGCAGGAAACCCTCGGCGCGGCGGAAGCTGCGATATTCGCGTTCGGTGAACAGCCCGGCCTCCACCAGTTCGGCGGCGCTTTTGACCCGGTGGGTGTATTTGCCGATCCAGTACAGCGTCTGCAAATCGCGCAGGCCGCCCTTGCCGTCCTTCACATTGGGTTCCACCACATAGCGCGAATCGCCCATGCGTTTGTGCCTTGCGTTGCGCTCCTCCAGCTTTTCCTGCACGAATGCGGCCTGCGTGCCGGGCACGACTTCGTCCCAGAACTGCGCGCTGGCCAAGTCATATACCTCTTGATCGCCCCACAGGTAGCGCCCTTCGAGCAGCGCGGTGCGGATCGTCAGATCGCCCTTCGCCATGCGCACCATTTCGGCCAGCGAGCGGCTCGAATGGCCGACCTGGAGGCTCAGATCCCACAGATAATACAGGATCGCCTCGATCACCTGTTCGCACCAGCTGGTGGGTTTGTGCGGGGTGATGAAGGCAAGATCGACATCCGAATGCGGCGCCATTTCGCCACGCCCGTAACCGCCCACTGCCAGCAGCGCGATGCGCTCTCCGCTGGACCGGTTGGCCGCCGGATAGACATCACCCACCACGTGATCGTGGATGATGCGGATCAGCTGATCGATCAGGAAGGCCTGGCTGTGCGCGTGTTCGTGCCCCGCGCCGGGGTGCTCGGCGATCCGCCTGCCGATTTCGCTTCGCCCCTGCGCCAGCGCATCGCGCAATGCCTCCACCACCTGCGGCCGCCCGGCCGGAACGCCCCGCTCCGCCACGATGGCGGCGATAGTGGCGGAAAGCGCGCGGCGATCGATGATCCGGCGCTGTTTGGGGATGCTGGAAAGGCTCACGCGAGCGGAAATAGGCGCGCAGGCGCGGCTTTGCAAAGCGACGATCTTCAAACCGGTTCTTAGCGGGGCTTTAACCCGCGCCTGCTCTATGCCAAAGCCGCGCGGACATGGGCCGCGCGCGGTCGCAACGCCAAGGGGCGCAAACGCAATGCTGGACATGCTGGCTACCGCATCGGGCGAAGTCATCCGCTGGAGCGAACTGGGCCTGCGCCCGGCGATCGATCTGGGATTCTTCCAGCTCAAATATTATTCGCTCGCCTATCTGGCGGGGATCATCCTTGCTTATTGGCACCTGTCGAAAATGATCAGGGCCCCCGGCGCGCCGATGGCGCAGCTGCATGTGGACGACCTGTTCTTCTGGTGCACGCTGGGCATCATCCTGGGCGGGCGGATCGGCTATCTCACCTTCTACGAGCCATCGCTGTGGACCGATTTTTCCGGCGACGGCTTCGTTTCGTGGCGGGCATTGCGATTGTGGGACGGGGGCATGAGCTTTCATGGCGGGCTGGCGGGCGTGGTGGCCGCCATCGCCTGGGTCAGCTGGCGCGGTGGGCTGCCCTTTATCCGCGTTTGCGATTACATCAGCGTCAATGTCGGCGCAGGGATGCTGCTGGGACGACTGGCGAATTTCATCAACGGCGAATTGTGGGGCCGCGTGGCCGGGCCCGATGCGCCTCTGGCGATGATCTTTCCCACCGATCCGCTGGAATTGCCGCGCCATCCCAGCCAGCTGTATCAGGCGGCGGGCGAGGGGCTGCTGGTGCTGGTGGTGATGCTGGCGCTGTTCTGGTTCACCCGCGCGCGCTTCCGCCCCGGCCTGCTGGTAGGCGTGTTCACCGTGCTGATCGCGGCGGCGCGCTTCACGGTGGAATTCTTCCGCCAGCCCGATGCGCAATTGACCGAATTTGCCGAACGCACCGGCCTTTCCATGGGGCAGTGGCTCACCGTGCCGCTGCTGCTGCTCGGCCTCGGCCTGGTGGTCTGGGCGCTGACCCGCCCGGCGATGGCGAGCGGGGCGAAGAAGGTGCCCGCAACCGCGAAGGCGGATGCGAACCCTGCATGAGCGATCTGCGCGAAGAAGATGCCCGGCGCGATCTTGGCGATACCTTCCGCCGCCTGATCGCCGCTACCGGACCGATCAGCCTGGCGCATTACATGGGCGAATCGAACGCCCGCTATTACACCGATCGCAAGCCCATCGGCGGCCATGAAGGCGATTTCATCACCGCTCCCGAAGTGAGCCAGATGTTCGGTGAACTGATCGGCCTGTGGCTGGCAGACATGTGGATCCGCGCCGGGCGGACCGAGCCGGTGCATTATGTCGAGCTTGGCCCCGGCAAGGGCACGCTGGCGCGCGATGCCTTTCGCGCCATGCTGCGTTACGGGCTGAAACCGAAAATGCATCTGGTGGAAACCTCGCTGCGGATGCGCGCTGCGCAACTGGCGATGCTTCCCGAAGCGATCCACCACCACGATCTTGCGCGCATTCCGATGACCGGGCCGATGCTGCTGGTGGCGAATGAATTTCTCGATGCGCTGCCCGTGCGCCAGCTGGTGAAGACCGAGGCGGGCTGGCGCGAGATCATGGTGAGCGTGGACGAGGCGGGCAATTTCATCGAAGTGCCCGGCCGCCAGCCGATGGATTCGGCCGTGGCAGAGGCGCGCCGCGATTCGCCGCCGGGGACGGTGATCGAAACCTCGCCCGCCTGCGCCACAATACTGTTCGAGGTGGCAGGG
>JBGSLI010000483.1:0-2270 GCA_041740775.1 Alteraurantiacibacter sp.
GCCAGTCGGCCAGTTCCATCGGCACCGGATCGGCGCTCTGGCTGGCGGTGGCCGCCAGCCCGTCCAGATCGAACGAAGGCATCGGCCGCGTGGCGGCAAAGGCGCTGCCGTTATCGGCCAGCAGATCGCCCGCCAGCACATTGGCCGGGCCATCGGCCCAGTCGGTCAGATCGGGCTGGCGCGTATGATTGTCGAAATGGTCCAGCCCCGCATCGAGCGCCTGGTCGATTTCGAGCAATAGCTCGTCGGCGCTGCGCGCGTCGGCCAGTTCCTTCCAGTTGATCACGCCATAGATGAAATCGATCGTCTCGTCATTGCTCGAAAACGGCAGCAATATGCCGCGATAGAGGATCGTTGCCCCCAGCGCGTTGACGAATTCGGCCTCGAAGCCGATCGGCGACTGGTTGGCCAGGATCTGCATGTAATGATCGGTAATGCGGCTGAGCAGCGAACGCGGCGGCACGTCGGACAGGCGGCACGGCGGCTCGGCGGCGATCGCACAGCATTCCTCGGCCAGCGCGTGGCCGATGTAATTGATGCCCGGATCCTCGATGCCGGTGGAAAAATCCAGCAGCACGCTGTTGGGCCCGAAATCGGGCAGCAGCGTGGGATCGAGATCCTCTATCGAGGGGAAATTGCGATCTTCCAGCAGGCTCGCCCAGAAATTGTAGGCGCGCACCTGCATCCGGCGTTCATCGGTGCCGATGGCGGGCGGGGGCACCTCGCAATCGGCCTCCTCCGCATCGTGGACATCGGCATCGGTCACGGCGAATCCGTCCAGATCCAGCGCATCGAGCGATCCGAAATTGTCCCGCAATGTGTCCATGCCCAAAAGCCTTTCGCTGGGATTACGAAACCCTTTTGGCGCGACGTGGTAAATTTTCGGTAAAGTTGCGCCCGGACTTCGGCAGGCGCGATTGCTGGCGGGCGATTTCTACAGCATGTAGCGCATGCGGATGGCCTGGCGGACGGGCGCGGTGCCGATGGTGATCGCCGCATCGTCGAAATCGGGCGGCCCCATGCGCACCTGTGCATCGCGCGAGAAGCCGAACCCTTCGCGCGGCATCATGCCCAGCACCCGGTCGGCCCGGCCATTGTCGTTTTCGTCATGCAGCAGCGCGATGGCATAGGTGCCCGGCAGGACATCGTCGAAGCGGATCACGGCGGCCTCTCCGGCGGGCACCACCACGCGATACCCCTGCTGCGAATCCTGGCAGCGCGGGAAACGCTCCACATCGCGGGTCATGCAGGCACGCACCACGCCGTCATGGTTGCGCAGATCGGCGATCTCCACCGTCACCTGCGTACCGGCAGGCCCGGCCGCAGCGGGAAAGGCGATCATCGGCGCTGCGATGGCTGCGATTGGGGCCACGATCAGGGCCGCAATCGCGGCTGCCCCCGGCCGCAATCGGCCAATCCCTTGTCGGTTTTGCACAGGCGATCCCAGAATCTGAAGTAAAGTCCGTAATTGCAGCGATATTCGTCATGATGGCGCTGGTGATGGCTGGCGGTTATCAGCCAGTTGCCCAACCGGGAATGAACAAGCCGGCGCGGAAACATCTCCCACCCCATGTGGTTGGTCACCCCCATAACCGTCATGATCGCCAGCACCAGCCCCAATATGCCCACATGGACCGGCACCAGCAGCACCAGCACGGGAATGACGAAAGCGCCTGTCAGCGCCTCGATCGGATGAAAGCTCATCGCCGCCCAGGCGGTGGGCGGGCGGCTGGCATGGTGGACGGCATGGGCGATACGGAACAATCCGGGCCGGTGCATCCAGCGATGCGTCCAGTAAAACCAGCTGTCGTGCGCGAACAGATAAACGAACAGTGAGAGCGGCAGATACCACAGCGGGAAAGTGCCGATATCGGTGTAAATGCGCGTCCACCCGTGTTGCTGCCAGCCCCAGGCGACGATGCCCGCGGGAACGCCGTAGATCGCGGCAGACGCCAGCGACCAGGCGATTTCCTTGCGGATCTGCGGTTCCAGCCCGCGATAGAGGCCGGGATGGACCTTCGTCGTCACCCAGGCGAACAGCCCGCTGGTGGCAAGATAGCGCAAGCCGACGATGCAAGTCATCGCTAGCGCGGAAAGGAAGATGGCGGAGGGCATGGCTACCGCATCCTATAGGGCGGCGCGGCTTGGCTGCCCAGCCCTGCACCGCCCTGCCTCGCGCGCACCCCCGCGCTATCCCGGCAATTGGCTACCCCAATTGCGGCAATGCGGATCGAGCGCCACCAGCTGGCGCCGCAGCGCGGTGCGCGCCA
>JBGSLI010000484.1:0-5607 GCA_041740775.1 Alteraurantiacibacter sp.
GACAGCGCCGTAACCCACCGGCTGGCCGCGCGGGTGGATCTGCGCGAAACGCATTGGCAAACCGGCGAGGTGACGATTTCCCCCGTGGTCGATCGCATCGGGACGGGTGATGCCTTTGCCGCAGGCGTGCTGCTGCGCTGGATGGAGGCGGCGGGCGCGAAGGAAATGGCCGTGTCCGGCCTCGCGCTCGCGTCGATGAAACACGGCATGTTCGGCGACATGATCGCGGTATCGCGCGGCGAGCTGGACGCATTCGATCCCGGAGCCGCCGATGTCCGCCGGTAAGGGCGTGACGCGCAGAAGCCTGCTGGCCGGTTCGGCGGCTGGAATTTCGGGACTCGCCGCTCCGCTCCATGCGCGTGGCTCGCACCCTGTCGTGGGCGGCTACAACGGCCTAACCGATCGCGGCGTGTCGGCGTTTCTGGGCATCCGCTATGCGCGGGCAGACCGTTTTGCCCCGCCGCAAATGGAACCCTTCGCGTTTGAGCCGGTGGCCGCCGATACCTTCGGCCCGCTATGCCCGCAGGCCAATCCGCTGCGTGGGGCGACAGTGAGCGAGGACTGCCTGTTCCTCAACATCTGGACGCCCGAAGCCGGCAACGGCGCTGCGCGCCCGGTGATGGTCTATTTCCACGGCGGTGCCTATAATTCGGGCTCGGTCACCGATCCTGTCACCCACGGGCCGCATCTTGCCGCACAGGGCGATGCGGTGGTGGTGACGGTGAACCACCGGCTCAATGCCCTTGGTTACCTCTGGCTGGCTCCGCTCGGCCAGCGGTTTGCCCACACGGGCAATCTGGGGCAGCTCGATCTGATCTGCGCGCTGCAATGGGTGCGGCGATACATTCGCGGTTTTGGCGGTGATCCTGATCGGGTGATGGTGTTTGGCCAATCGGGCGGCGGGGCCAAAATCGCCACGCTTATGGCAATGCCGGAGGCAGAAGAACTGTTCCACGCGGCGGCCACGATGAGCGGGCAGCAGGTCACCGCCAGCGGTCCGGCAAATGCCTGGCGGCGCACGCGCGCCTTCATGCAGCATCTGCGGCTGGACGAAAGCGATGCGGCCAGCTTGCTGACCTTGCCGTTCGAGCGGCTGGTGGAGGGGCTTTCGGCCATCGACCCGATCCTTGGCGGCGGGATCTATTTCGGGCCCGTCCTCGATATGCTGCACCTGCACCGCCACCCCTTCTGGCCCGATGCCGCGCCGCAATCGCTGCACATCCCGATGATCCTGGGCAATACCACCGACGAGACGCGCGCCTTCATCCGCGCCGATGGGCCGGTGGTGCGCGATCTCGACTGGGCGAATATCGCCGAACGGCTGGCACCGCAGATCCGCATCGATCTTCCCGCAGACTGGGTGGTGGCGCAATATCGGGCGCACTTTCCGCAATGGTCTGCACAGGAGGTTTTCTATGCCGCGTCCACCGATGGGCGCAGCTGGCCGGGGCAGGTGATAGAGGCCGATGAGCGCGCGCGCGCGGGCGCGGGACAGACCTGGGTTTACCAGCTCGACCGCGAAAGCCCGGTCGATCCTGCTCGCGGCGCGGCGCATACCGACGATCTGCCCTATGTCTTCTGCACACTGGACGCGCCCGGCAGCTTTTCGGGCACCGGGGCCCGCGCGCGCGAAATCAGTTCAGCGATGATCCGCGCCTTTTCCGGCCTCGCGCGCAATGGCACGCCGGGCCTTGCCGGTTGGCGCGCCTATGATCTGGCCCACCGGGCAACGCTGATGATTGGCGAGGATCGCATCGAAACCGTGGAAGATCCGCGCCGCTGGCAGCGCGAATTATGGGCGAGCGCGCCCTATATCCAGCCGGGGAGCTGAACTTTCGGATGGACTCTTCCGGTCATGGCCCCAGCAAGGATCAGCGTGCCGATGAACTTCGTGTCGCGCGTTGCTGTATGTTTCGCAATCAGCTGATTTCAGCAGAAGAGAAACCCGTCAATCGGTTGATGCCTCGCGGGGCATATCCAGCAATTCGTCCAGGAACAGGCTGACAAGCGCGGCCTGGCCGGAAACGCCCGCTTTGGCATAGACACGGCTGAGCTGGGCCCGCACCGTGCCATTTGCCGACTGCCGCAGTTTCGCGATTTCGGTTACGTTGCAGCCCTTCATCGCAAACAGGGCGACTTCGCTCTCGGCCGCAGTCAGGCCCCAGCGCGCAAAGCGATCTTCCGCCAAGCGCGCGATCGCACCCTTGGCCACCGCCAGGGCTCCGTCCTGCCGTCGTTCCTTGGCAAGCATCGACCGCATGAACCACAATCCGGTGACCACGCCTGCGACAAGCGAAAAGGCGATGAACAGTTCCATCACCTCGTGCGTTCCCAGACCGCCGACATCGGAAAACACGATATCGGCGATTGCATCGGCGGCGAAAAAGACCGCTGCCAAAGCCTGTATGGCAACGATGCAGGCCATCGCAGCAAGCCTGTAATCATCCCGTCTTTCGCGCATTCTGCGGGCCTCCGGCCTGGTTTCGATTGCGGTTGCCACCCGGTAGCATCGCACCGACAATTTCACGACCGCTGCGCCTCGTTTCGAAGATCACCCCGAGCAGATGCAGCGCAATCAGTGCGTAGAGGATGTTGACCGCAATCTCATGCAGTTCTTCGAAGATTTCCGCGCTTTCGCCTTCGCCTTCCTCGTACTCCTCCCCTTCATGGCGCACAGATAATGTCTTGGCGTCTTCCCTGCCGACCTCGACCGCGTTGGGATTGGCTGGAGGAGGGCCGGACATTGCCACGCCAGTCGCGATAATCACTGCAAGGCAGCCCCACACGGCGTAGGCCATGAGCGCGCCAAGCGGATTGTGGGACGAATGCGGCACCCGTTCGCCGCGCCTGATGTGCCCCAGATGACCGGCGGCGCGCGCCAGGCTAGGCGGAAACGAGGAAAAGCGTGCGCTGCGTGAACCGATCACTCCCCAGAGCAGGCGCAGCAGCAACAGCGCAAGCAGGCCATAGCCCACCCAGATATGCCACCCCGACCCTTCCTCGGTAACCAGCCCGTTGGCGATGACAGCCAGCATGATGCCCCAGTGGGTCAGTTTGACGATCGGATCCCACCTGCGGCGAGGCTTCGTTGCATTTTCTGTCTGATGTCCGGGCATCGCATTTCTCCAGCTATCTGCGGCTTTCGCAGAATCTGGACATTGCGGGCATCGGATTCCATCGCACCCCTGCTTAGATTGGCACGAATAAGCGGCTGCTTATGGCGCCTGCTTTCCAGGCTGTTTTCTGTTGGGCCAAGCGCGGTATGCGGCATCGACGGACGGCCAGGCCGGTCGATGCCGCATATATTCAGAAACTCACCTGAATGCGACCTCCGAGGGTATCGACCGAATAATCTCGGTCGCCTGCGGCAGGGATTACTGCATCGTCATAGGCGAGATGGGCGTAGTTCAGGAGAAAGCGCAAATTATCCGCTGGCCACCATGAAAGCCCGGCAATGATCGCGTTCTGCGTGCCCCCGATAACGCCCGCCGCAGCGTCGTTCAGATCGAGATAGTCATAACGCAAGGAAAGGGCGATGGCGCCAATCCCGCCCTGGCCGACGGGATTGCTGAGCCTGGGAGCCCTTCGCACGCCGCCGCGATAGCCATAGCTGTTGTCGGTCAGGAAGTAGCCGACTTCGGCATATCCGCCGAAGAACCCCGGATTCGTGGAGGCGGTGCGGGACAGTTCCAGCCAATGGGCTTCGCCGCCAACATGCAAGCGTCCCGCAATCGCCATTGCTTCGAGCCCGTAGCTGGTCTCGCTTTCGGCATTGCCGATTGCGCCGGTATCGATGAAGCGGATATCGGTCGAATGGATATGCGGACGTTGGCGATATCGCGCGGTCGAAATGGTTTCTCCGAGATCGCGCCAATGCGCAGAGCCTGCCAGATGGAGCTGGGTGGAGCCAATTTCCGGCGCGAATACCAGCCGCCCATCCAAGCCGACCGAGTTATTCCCGTCATCCCCCAGATCCGCAGTATTGTCTGTGAAAACACCCGCCTGCAACAACACGGGGCCAGTGCTGTATTGGCCGGAGAAGCCAAGCCGACGTTCGAAGCCGAATGCGTCGGTGAAAGCGGCCCGCTCGACCAGCACCGTATCGTTTGAGCTGGTAAGTTCGTCGAGCGACTGGAAGTTGTTGTGCTGCCCGGCGGTAAGAGTCAGGCCCCCGGTCTTGTAGGTGATGTAACCATCCCACAACTGGGCGTCGCCCCCGGCAAATTCGAGTTCGAAACGATAGCCGAAGCCGCCTGGAATATTGCCTTCGGCGCCAAGCCTGAGGCGGCGCAATTCGTTGGAGTAGCCAAGCCCGTCATTTACGATCGCACCCGGCGCATCGACGTAGCCGAAGTCAAACTGGAGGCGCCCGCGTGGCTTGAAGGTCCATCCATCTTCTGAGCTGAATTCCGGTGCCCCTTTCCACGCGATCGAGGTTCCGCCCCGAGCATTACCGGCAGCTTCATTGGCCGCTTCGGCACTGCTCAGCGCTTGGCTTGAATTGGCTTCTGCTTCGGCAACAGCCGCCTCCTGGACATCGAGGCGAGCCTGAAGAGCCTCCATCCGGGCTCGCAAATCGGCCAATTCATTGCGCAATTGGCCCACTTCTTCGCTTCCGGCGTCCTCCGCCGCAAGGGTGCCGGTTGATTGGGCTAGGGCCGGTGAAGCCAGTATCAGGACAAGTGCTGTGCCCGATCCGGCGAGAAAACGTGCGATCATTTCATTTCCCTTCATATGAGCGCAACGCTTCCGGTTGACCGGTCAGCGCATTGATTGATTGTCTGGTTGATTATTTTCCTGTGATTAGCCGTTTCTTTTCGGTCACATCGATCTGGACGACCCGCCCTTCGTGCACGGTGAGCGAAACATTGCCGAATTTCAGACCGGCAAGGGCTTCACGGACGCTGGCGATACTTTCGTCCAGCAGCCGCGATGCGTCCGGCGAAGGGGGCTGTTTGGAAACATCATTCATGCTTGCACTCCGTCTGCAGCGAAAAGCCTCCCGCGCTTGATCCGCAGTGCCAGCCGCTGGTTGGGCTTGGGAGGAGGGTTGGCGGTAGTAAGGTCGATCTCGATGACCTGGGTGAGGCCGCTGACCGTGCCTTCGACGCGCCAGTCACCTCCTCTGCGATAGACATCGGTCACGATAATCGGCAGGCAGCCGGCCTGATCTTCGGCAATGGCCACATCATGCGGCCGGAAATCCAGCCGCGCAGGACCGTCGGCAACAGGCTCTGTGTCAATCGACAACGGCCGGTCATGGAACTTCACCATGCCGCTGGAAACTGTCACAGGCAGGCTGTTGGTATCGCCGACAAAGCCGGAAACAAACGGGCTGCCCGGCACCATATAGACATCCTCCGGCGTGCCGATCTGTTCGATCGCTCCGTGATCCATGACAACGACGCGGTCCGCCAGTTCAAGCGCTTCCTCCTGATCGTGCGTCACGAAGATCGAGGTCAGGCCCATCTGTTCATGCAATTGCCTCAGCCAGCGCCGCAGTTCCTTGCGGACCTTGGCATCGAGCGCGCCGAAGGGCTCGTCGAGCAACAGCAGCTGCGGTTCGACCGCCAGCGCCCGGGCCAAGGCCACGCGCTGCCGCTGGCC
>JBGSLI010000485.1:0-3284 GCA_041740775.1 Alteraurantiacibacter sp.
CGAAGGAACCGATGCGGTGCTGGTGAAGGTGATGATCGACAACAGCGGCGCGGCCCGATACGCCAGCAACGATCCGGAAACGGGCGGGCGCGCCATTCCCGGCGATTTCGGCCTGACCAATCCCGCAACCGGCGCCACGCAACAGAGCTGGGGCGAGCAGGACCCGTGCGTTTACGATCCCGATGGCGAAGGGCAGGCGGGCTGCATCGACAGCAATCTGCGGTTCGGCGGCGCATTTCCGTGGGAAAGCGGAATGCTGGCAATATCGCGCATGGCCCAAGCGCAAAGCTGGCGGATGACGCCTTCGCTGGCGGACATCCACGCCGCAATGGCCGAAATCGGCGATCCGGCGCGGGTGGTGGTGAGCATCTACTTCCGCAATCCCTATGTGATCGACGAAGCCAGCGGGCTGCGCGAAGCGGGCGCACTGCTGGCGACATTTGGCGTCAGCGACGCCGCGCAGCTGGAAGTGATGGCGGGAATTGCCCGGCCGCAAGGGCGCCTTCCCTTCGCCCTCCCCGCCAGCGAAGCCGCCGTTAGCCAGCAGCATCCCGATGCACCCGGCTATGCGGAAACCGCTGATGGCGCGCTGTTTTCCTTCGGTCATGGCATCTCGTGGTAGATATCTTACCAATTATTGGCATATTGGTTGACATGGTAATTCCAACCCTGTAATTGGCCAGTCCAATATGGGTGTCACCGGAAATCATGCCGGGATCGCCAGGTGGGAGACATGCCGTGGTAAGCAAATATCTGTTCCTCGCAGGCGCGGGCCTTTCGGTTATCGCCAGCCCCGCAACAGCCCAGGACGCGCCCGAACAGGATCGCGCCGCCAGCAACACCATCGTGGTGACCGCGCAAAAACGCGAGCAGGACATCCTCGAAGTCCCCGTTGCCGTGTCGGCGTTTTCCAACGAGGCGCTGGCCGCAGCCAATGTTACCGAATTTTCCGATATCACCCGCATTTCTCCCTCGCTGACGATCAACGGCGCGGCCAACAACAATGAATCGACGATTGCCCTGCGCGGCATCGGCACCTTCTCCTTCTCCACCAGCGTGGAACCCAGCGTTTCGGTGGTGGTGGATGATGTCGCGGTGGTGCAGCAGGGGCAGGCCTTTGCCAACCTCAGCGATATCGCCCGGATCGAAGTGCTGCGCGGCCCGCAGGGCACATTGTTCGGCAAGAACGCTTCGGCGGGCGTGATCAATATCGTCACCCAGGGGCCGACCGACTATTTCACCGGCTTTGCCGAAGCCACGGTGACCGATGACGAGGAATACCGCGTCAACGCCATGCTCTCCGGCCCGCTGTCCGACACCATCGGCTTCCGTCTGAACGGCTATTACGTCGATCGCGAAGGCTTTATCGACAATCTGGAAACGGGCAACAAGCTGAACGGCGAGGAAGGTTTCGGCATCCGCGGCAAGATCGCCGCCGAATTCGATATCGTCGAAATCACCCTGATCGCCGATTACAACGAGCGCGATGTGCTGGGCAATGCCGCCACCTTCCTGCAATTGCCGCCCGGCAGCCTGTTCTTCGGTTCCGCCTTCGATACCACCGGCATCACCGCTGGCCCGGATAACAATGTGGTTCGGCAAAGCGATGATCCGGTGGGCGACAGCGATCAGACCACGCTGATCGGAAAGGTCGATGTGGATCTGGATTTCGCCACCCTGTCCTCTGTATCCAGTTATCAGGAATGGAACCTGTTCTTCGGCCAGGATGTCGATGGAACCGATCTGCCGTCGATCTTCCAGAGCGGCCCCTATGCCGCCGAACAGTTCACGCAGGAACTGCGGCTGACTTCACCTTCACGGCTGGGTTTTGAATATCTGGTGGGGCTGTATTTCGCCGATGCGCAAACCGATCGCGCGTTCCAGCGCGGCCCGATCGCGGTGGCCAATTGGGATTCCACCGCCAGCACCAAAAGCTATGCCGCCTTCACCCAGCTTTCCTACGATCTGGGCAGCGAAACCACCATCACCGCCGGTGCGCGCCTCAACCGTGAAGAAATCGGTGTCCGTTTCGAAGAACGCAATCTGGCAACCCCGGTAACCTTTACCGGCAATGCCAGCGATACCGCGTTTACCGGCAGGCTTTCGCTGCAACATTTCGTGACCGATGAAGTGATGGCGTTTGCCTCTTTCGCCACCGGTTACAAGGGGCAGGCCTATGATGTGTCATCGGGCTTCAACCAGGCCCGCGCGGATAATCCGGTGGGCGAGGAAACCAGCAATTCCTACGAATTGGGGCTGAAAGGGCGGATGTGGGACAATCGCCTGTCGTTCAGCCTCACCGGTTTCTGGACCGATTATGACGATTTCCAGGCGCAGAGCGCGGTGGTTGACGGGGCGACCCAGCAGGTGATCGTAGCGCTCAACAATGTGGGCAAGCTGCGCACCCGCGGGGTGGAGTTTGAAGGCAGCGTGGAGCCGGCCGAAGGCTTCGCGCTGTTCGGTTCTGCAGCCTATACCGATGCCACCATCCGCAGCTTCGATGGCGCGCAATGCTTTGCCGGGCAGACGGCGGCGCAGGGCTGCGTGTTCGATCCCGTGCTCAACCGCAATACGCAGGATCTGGCCGGATCGAGCCTGGCCAATTCGCCCGAATTCAAGTTCACCGTGGGCAGTTCCTACGAAACCCCGGTGGATGCGCTGGCGGCAAATTTCTTCGCCAATGTCAATTACAACTGGCAGAGCGAAGTCACTTTCGATCTGTTCGGCAATCCCACTACCGAGCAGGGCAGCTACGGCATCGCCAATCTCAATCTGGGCCTGCGGTCAGAGGATGAGGACAGCTGGCAGGTGACCTTCTTCGTCAACAATCTGTTTGATGAGGCCTATGCCGCCGGGATTACCGACAACCGCAATTTCTTCGGCGGAAATGCGGTGCTCTCGCAGCAATTGGCGCGCAATTTCACCCGCTACGGCGGCGTGCGGGTAAGGCTGGGGTTCTGAAATGACGGCGGGGCGATGTCCGATGCCCCGCCCCACCCTTTGCCGCTTCCTCAGCGGCAACAATCGATGATCTGCGGGAAGGAACCCGGATGAAAAGGCTCCCTTTGCGCTGGTGGATCATCAGCCTGGTAACGCTGGGCACGATCCTCAACTATCTCGCCCGCTCCACCCTGTCGGTGGCAGCGCCCACGCTCAAGGAGGAATTCTCCATGAGCACCGAGGATTACAGCTGGGTAGTGCTGGCGTTTCAGGCCAGTTACACGGTGATGCAATCGGTGGCCGGCAGCCTGCTGGATATGCTGGGAACGCGGCTGGGTTTCTTC
>JBGSLI010000486.1:0-1915 GCA_041740775.1 Alteraurantiacibacter sp.
CCCACCGCCGCCTTTGTCCGCTGCGCATCGCTGGAGGAAGCGAAACAGGCCCTGAGCACCTTTGCCCCGCCCTTCGTGCTCAAGGCCGATGGCCTCGCGGCGGGCAAAGGCGTGGTGATCGCAGACAGCGCCGCCCATGCCGAAGAAGCACTGGCCGAGATGTTCGGCGGCGCCTTCGGAGCAGCCGGGTCCGAAGTGGTGATCGAGGAATTCATGCACGGCGAGGAAGTGAGCCTGTTCGCGCTCACCGATGGCGAGACCGTGATCCCCTTTGGCACCGCGCAGGATCACAAGCGCGTGGGAGAGAGCGACACCGGCCCCAATACCGGCGGCATGGGGGCTTATTCGCCCGCCAGCGTGCTGACCGCCGATCTGCTGGCCGAAGCGATGGAGCGGATTGTCATTCCCACCGTGCGCCAGATGCAGGCCGAGGGCACCCCCTATCGCGGCGTGCTCTACGCCGGGCTGATGCTGACCGATACGGGCGTGAAGCTGGTCGAATACAATTGCCGCTTCGGCGATCCCGAATGCCAGGTGCTGATGATGCGGCTGGAAAGCGATCTGGCCGAATATATGCTCGCCTGCGCCTATGGCACGCTGGGCGAACTGGGCGCACCGCGCTTCGATCCCGCCTGCGCGCTGACGGTGGTGATGGCGGCGCAGGGCTATCCCGGCGCGGTGGAACAGGGCGCGGTGATTGACCTTTCAGGCGTGGAACAGGGGGACGATCTGAAGATCTTCCACGCGGGCACCAAGCTGCTGGCAAACGATACACTGGTGGCGAACGGCGGACGGGTGCTGAACGTGACGGCTTTGGGCCGTGACGTGGCCGCCGCGCGCGATGCAGCCTATGCCGGGGTGGACGCGGTGGATTTTCCGGGCGGGTTCTGCCGCCGCGATATCGGCTGGCGGGAGATCGAGCGGGAGTGAGGGGAGCTGGTCAGCAGACGCCAATTGCCGATTGGTCTCAACTGTGACAAACTGAAACCGGGTTGCATGTAACGGGGGAATTACATGCCATACAAGCACGCACATTACGGCATCGCGTTTGTTCTGCTCGTCATCCTGATCGGCTTCTGGGCCAGTTATTTTGCTGTCGCAGGAACCGGGCCGCTTGCATTCCATATCCATGCATTAGCCTCGATTGCCTGGCTGCTGGTGATCCTGCTGCAACATATAACGATCCACCGGCGGGCCAATGCCTTCCACCGCCAGATGGGCAAGGCCAGCATCTGGTTTTTCCCGCTGTTGATGCTCGGCTTCGTGATGATCATAAATGTATCCGCCCAACGCTTTGCCGAAGCGGAGAATCCGCACGCAATCCAAGTTACGCCTGCCTTTGGCATCGGCATGATTGTGGCGATGGCGGCTTATTTCACCCTGTTCTATCAAGCTTTGCGCAACCGGCGTAACGTCAAGCTGCACGCGGGATACATGCTCGCAACCCCGCTGATTCTGTTCGAATCGCCCTTCAGCAGAATCATGGGCCAATACTTGCCGTGGATGAATGTGATCGGCAGCGATGGTCCGCACGCCCTGATCGATACGATAGTCATCGGTAACGCGCTGGCCGCGGCATTCGCGGCGTGGCTCTATCTGAGGCACCGCGAACATGGAGCACCCTGGCTGCTGGTGATCTTCTTCACCACTCTCCAATCGGTAGCGATGTGGTTTGCCCCAACCGCGCCTTTTGTAGGGCAGATTTTCGGAATCTACGCGCGGATACCCGATTTCGTCACGATGGCTCTTGGGGTAGGCATTGGCATCTTGGCGGGATGGCTGGGCTGGCGTGCGGGCTTGCGCCCTGCGCGCAAGGGCAGAACCGCCCCGCAGGCCGCTTAGGCATCCAGCTTTTCCGCCATCAGCGCCGCCAGATCCGCCTCCGGCCTCGCGCCGTAGTGCGAGATGATTTCTG
>JBGSLI010000487.1:0-2364 GCA_041740775.1 Alteraurantiacibacter sp.
ACGGGGCATCGCGCGAACCGGGCGGAACGGGGCGGGTGGTTCTGAACCGCCAATCGGGATTGCTGGCGATCAGCACGATGCCGTCCGCATCGGTAACGAAAACGCCCTGCGCCGCCTGTTGCCAGCTGCCTTCGAGCCGATCGAATTCCACCTTTGCCGCCACCACGCCCACCGCGCCATCGCCCAGATCCACGCGCCGGGCGAGATAGAGGCCGGGGCGGCGGCTGACCGTGCCCAGTGCGAACTGGGTGGCCGCGCCTTCTTCCAGTGCATTCCGGAAATAGCGGCGGAACCCGTAATTCGAGCCGACGAAACTGTCCTGCCGGTTCCAGTTGCTGGCCGCCTGTGTGGTGCCGCCTGTATCCATCAGATAGATCGCCGCCGCGCCGGTCTGCCCTGCCAGTTCTTCCAGCCGCCGGTTGAGGACCATCGTTTCGGAAGTGTCACCGGCCAGCAATGCGCGCACTTGCGGGTCTCTTGCCAGAACCAGCGGGACAAGGCTGAACTTGTCCAGTTCGCTTTCCAGACCGGCAGCCAGGATTGCCGCCTCCGCCTGCGCCTCATCGCGCGCATCTTCCAGTGCAACGCCATATACCGCGCGGTCCACCCCCAGAAAGGCCAGCAAGCCTACGATAAGAATGCCCACAGCACCGATCGCAATCAGCCGGCGGCGCTCCGGTTGCGGGTGGATCCGATTGGCGATGCCCATCAGACGATGGTGTGCGAAATTCCGCACAAACGCCACATAATTTGTGCGGAATCTCGGAACATTCTGCTTCAATTGCAATCTATCACACGAAATATGAAGGAGAAAAATATTCATGTCCTTCGGCTTGTCTCGCCCCCGACTGGGTTTAGTCTATCGCCAAAGCCCGCAGATAAGCCGGACGGTCGAGGGAGTGAGGGATGATCAAAGAGGCGGCAACTCCGCGCTCCGGGCCGCAGTCTGGGCCGCAGCTTGGCGCGCCAGCCTCGCCCGCGCTGCCGTTCTATCGCCAGCTTTATGTGCAGGTGCTGACCGCGATCGTTCTGGGCGCGCTGATCGGCCATCTGTTCCCCGATGTCGGCACCGCGCTCAAGCCGCTGGGAGATGGTTTCATCAAGCTGGTGAAGATGATTATCGCGCCGGTGATCTTCGTGACCGTGGCCACCGGCATCGCCGGGATGAAGGACATGGCGGCGGTGGGCAGCGTGGCGGGCAAGGCGCTGGCCTATTTCCTGGTCTTCTCCACCCTGGCGCTGATCATCGGCCTTACCGTCGGAAACCTGGTGCAGCCGGGCGCGGGGCTGAATATCGATCCGGCAGCGCTGGATGCTGGTGCCGTGCAGATCTATGCCGATACCGCGCAGGAACAATCGCTGACCGGCTTTGTGCTCAACATCATTCCCACCACACTGTTCAGCGCGGTTACCGATGGCGAAATATTGCAGGTGCTGCTGGTTTCGCTGCTGGTGGGCGTCGCGCTTTCGGCCACCCGCCCGCACAGTGATCTGGTGCTGGATGTGCTCGCTTCGCTGAGCGAAGTCATCTTCAAGCTGGTCCACATGCTGATGAAGCTGGCCCCGATCGGCGCATTCGGCGCGATTGCCTTTACCATCGGCGAATTCGGTATCGGATCGCTGGCCAGCCTGGCCAAGCTGGTGGCCACATTCTACCTCACATCCTTGCTGTTCGTGCTGGTTGTGCTGGGGCTGGTGGCCCATTTCGCGGGCTTTTCCATCTTCGGGCTGATCCGTTACCTGCGCGCCGAACTGCTGCTGGTGCTGGGCACATCATCTTCCGAAGCCGCGCTGCCCAGCCTGATGGAAAAGATGGAGATCGCCGGTTGCCGCAAAAGCGTGGTGGGGCTGGTGGTGCCGACCGGATATTCCTTCAATCTGGATGGCACCAATATCTACATGACGCTGGCGGCGTTGTTCATCGCGCAGGCGGTGGGGATTGATCTGACGCTGGGCGAACAGCTGGCGCTGGTGCTGGTGGCGATGATCAGTTCGAAAGGAGCCGCAGGCGTGACCGGCGCGGGCTTTGTGATCCTGGCGGCCACGCTTTCGGTGGTGCCATCGCTGCCGGTGGCAGGAATGGCGCTGATCCTGGGGATCGACCGGTTCATGAGCGAATGCCGCGCGCTGACCAATTTCATCGGCAATGCGGTGGCCACCGTGGTGGTGGCCAAATGGGAAGGCGCGATCGACAATGACCGGCTGGCGGCGGCGATGGCGGGCACGCCGATGGCGCTGCCGGTGGCAGACAGCGAAAGGCATGAACGCACCGGCCCCTATAGCGAAGCCATTCAAGCCAAGGAGGATCACCATGATCACCCGCCGACGCCTGTTTGACCGCGGCCTGGCGCTGGCTAGAAGAAG
>JBGSLI010000488.1:0-3744 GCA_041740775.1 Alteraurantiacibacter sp.
CGCGAGGAAGGGCCCGAACGCCGCCGCGCGATCCTGCCGCACATGCCGCTGTCCGAAGAAGTGGTGGCCGATTACCAGACCACCCGCCTCAGCCTGAAGGCGCACCCGCTGGCTTTTCTGCGCGCCAGCCTGGCCGAGCGCGGCTTCGTGCGCGCCTGCGATCTGAGGAACCGCAGGTTCCGTTCGATGGTGCAGGTGGCGGGCGTGGTGCTGATCCGCCAGCGGCCGGGCAGCGCCAAGGGCGTGTGTTTCATCACGCTGGAGGACGAGACCGGCACGATCAACCTCGTCGTCTGGCCCGATCTGAAGGAGAAACAGCGCAAGGTGGTGATGGGATCGCGGCTGATGGAGGTGCGCGGGCGGGTGGAATATGATGACGAGGTAATCCACGTCATCGCGCAGACCATGAGCGATGCAACGCCCGAACTTCTCCGCCTGGCGGATGGCCCGCCCCCCGATCTGACCCCCCATCTGGCCCCTGATGGCAGCAAAGCGGCGATCCGCCCGCGCGATCTGATCGATCAGCTTCCCGCCACCCGCGGCCATCCGCGCAATCTGCGGATCATCCCGAAATCGCGCGATTTCCACTGACTGTGCGTGGGAAAAGGGTGCGGGCCGGGGCCGGATTCTTCCGCACAAACAAAAACCCCCGCCGAAGCGGGGGTTTTCTATCGGGTTGTTTCCTGAAAATCAGGGGCTGGTGGGCAGATCGTTGTCATCCTCGCCCGATTCGATGGCGATGATGCCGCCGGCAATCGCCGCAGCAACCAGCAGGATGATGAGGAAACCGTTGCCGCCGAGGAAGGCTTCGGAATCCGAAACGAAAGCCGCATCACGGTCCAGCGCGGGAGCGGCGGAAGCGGATACGGTAGAGCCGAGCAGGATACTTGCGGCAACGGCGCTGGTAATGATCTTCTTCATAGGTCCCCCATGAAAGGTTCGTTGGTAATCGAGATAGGCGGATAACGCGCCTGCGGTAGGATGTGAACCCCCAACATTGTAAACTGTTCCAAGTGGAGCCAAAAATGCGACGAGTTGTTGCTACAGCGCCACAAATTCACATGCAAAACCGATGATTATGCATTTGCAGCATGGCATATTGCAGATGCGTAAACATCAGGGTCAGGACAATCACACAGGTTCAAGGGCATAGCCCGCCGAACGCACGGTGCGGATCGGATCGCGGACATTTTCTACCGTAATCGCCTTGCGCAGGCGGCGGATGTGCACATCGACGGTGCGTTCCTCGATCTCGCTGCCCGTGCCCCATACCGCATCGAGCAATTGCCCGCGTGAAAACACCCGGCGCGGATGTTCCATGAAGAATTTGACCAGCCGGTATTCGGTCGGGCCGACCTGCAATTCGTGGCCGCGCCGCTCCAGCCGGTGCGCCACCGGATCGAGCCGCATATCGCCCACCTCGATCGTTTCCCCCGCCAGCGCCGGGCGCACCCGGCGCAGCACCGCAGCAACGCGGGCGAGCAATTCGCGCGGGGAGAACGGCTTGGTGATGTAATCGTCGGCGCCGGTTTCCAGCCCGCGGACCCGGTCATCCTCCGCCTCGCGCGCGGTCAGCATGATGATCGGCACATGCGCGGTGGATTTCTCCCGGCGCAGGCGGCGGCATACCTCCAGCCCACTCGCGCCTTCGATCATCCAGTCGAGGATCACCAGATCGGGCGTGTCCTCGGCCGCCAGCATCAGCGCCTCATCCCCGTCGGCGGTGGCGCGCACGGCATAGCCTTCGCTCTCGAAACGATATTCGAGCAGTTCGGCCAGCGCCTTGTCGTCTTCTACCAGCAGCAGCTTGGGTGCGGACATGGATTTGTTCCCCTTGCGACCGCCCGGAAGGGCGGCTGTCACAAGGCCGTTATGACATTTTCATGGCAGTTTTGTTGCAATGCCCGATTCAGCGCCCGATTCAGCAAACGAATCATCTGCCAGAGCCCGCCAAAACCTGCCCACCAAAACCTGCCCGCCTATCGCTCGATATCGTTGGGATAGGTGCCGGTGGCCGCATAATGGACCATTTCGGCAACATTGGTGGCGTGATCGCCGATCCGTTCGATATTGCGGGCCACGAACAGCAATTGCGCGGCGCTGCTGATGGTGGACGGGTTTTCGACCATGTGGCTGACGACATTGCGGAAAATGCTGTCGTAAAAGGCGTCCACCTTGTCATCCCGTTCGATCACCTCGCGTGCCAGCACCGGATCGCGCGCGGCATAGGCGGTGAGCACATCATGCACCATTTCGGCGGCTATCTCTCCCATCGCCGGGAGCAGGGTGAGCGGTTCGAACTTGGCACGGTTCTCGATCCGGCCGATGCGCTTGGCGATGTTCTTGGCATAATCGCCGATCCGTTCGATCACCCCGCTGATCTTGAGCGCGGCAACGATTTCGCGCAGATCGTCCGCCATCGGCGCGCGCAGGGCGAGAATCCGCACCGCCATCGCGTCCACCTCGGTTTCCAGTTCGTCGAGCCTGGTGTCGCGCTTGACAACTTCCCTGGCCTTTTCCTCATCGCCGGAAACCAGCGCGGACAAGGCCTCGCTGATGGCCAGTTCCGCAAGGCCGCCCATCTCCGCGATCAGGCCGCGCAGCCGGGTAATGTCTTCATCGAATGCCTTGACGGTATGTTCCATGATCTATCCGTATCTGCCGGTGATGTAATCCTGCGTGCGCTTTTGTGTCGGATTGGTGAATATGTCCGATGTATGCCCGTATTCCACCAGATGGCCCAGGTGAAAAAAGGCCGTGCGCTGCGATACCCGCGCGGCCTGCTGCATCGAATGGGTGACGATGACGATGGCGTAGCGGCCGCGCAATTCGTCGATCAGTTCCTCGATCCGGGCGGTGGCGATCGGGTCCAGCGCGGAACAGGGCTCGTCCATCAGGATCACTTCGGGATCGACCGCGATGGCGCGGGCGATGCACAGCCGCTGCTGCTGCCCGCCCGAAAGCGCGGTGCCCGATTCGTCCAGCCGGTCCTTCACCTCTTCCCACAGCCCCGCGCGCTTCAGGCTCTTTTCGACGATCGCGTCCAGTTCCGGCTTGCTTTCGGCAAGGCCGTGGATCTTGGGACCGTAGGCGACATTGTCGTAAATCGATTTGGGGAAAGGGTTGGGCTTCTGGAACACCATCCCGACGCGCGCGCGCAATTGCACCACATCCATTCCGCTGGCGTAGATATCCTCTCCGTCGAGCTCGATCGTGCCGGTGACGCGAGCCGACGGAATGGTGTCGTTCATCCGGTTGAGCGCGCGCAGGAAGGTGGATTTGCCGCAGCCCGAAGGGCCGATGAAGGCGGTGACATGCTCGCTGAAGACATCCACCGAAACCTCGTCGATGGCTTTCTTGTCAGCGTAATAGACCGAAACGTCCCTGGCCCGCATCTTTACCTGGGCCGATGCATCATCGCCCTTTGCCGACGCGCTTTCCGATGCCTGATCGGTGAGCGGGGAGGAGGCAGTGGATTCTTGCATTACCATTTCTTCTCGAAGCGGTTGCGCAGATAGATGGCCAGGCCATTCATCAGCAGGAGGAAGATCAATAGCACGATAATCGCCGCGCTGGTGCGTTCCACGAAACCGCGGTCGATTTCATCGGACCACAGGAAGATCTGCATCGGCAATACGGTGGCGTTGTCGGTGATTCCGGGGGGCGGGGTGGCGACAAAGGCGCGCTTCCCGATCTGCTGCAGGGGGGGGTTTTCGCCCAGGGCGCGCGCCATGCCGATGATGG
>JBGSLI010000489.1:0-7473 GCA_041740775.1 Alteraurantiacibacter sp.
TGGCGGGCGAGCACTGGCAGTTGCTCGTGGTCAACCATGGCGGACGCGAGGCGGTGGAGGTGTTCGATGTGAAGCTGATGGGCGGTGCCCCTAAGCTGGCATGGCGCTGGTGCATTCCCATGCCGCCGGGGCAGGTGGCCAATTCGGTGGCATCCTTTGCCGACGGCACGATTCTGGCAACGGTGCTGACCCGTCCGGGCACCACCATCGGCCAGTTCATGCTGGGCCAGGTTACCGGCGCGGTGTGGCAATGGCAGCCGGGTGATCGCGGCTTTGCCCTGTTGCCCGGCACCCAATTGCCTGGCAACAACGGGATCGAGACCGATCCCGACCAGCGCCATTTCTACGTGGTATCCTTCGGCCTCCACGCGGTGGCGGTGTTTGACCGGGGCGACACTTCATCGCCGCAAGCCATCGTGACCGCGCCCGATTTCATGCCCGACAATATCCGCTTTTCAGAAGGCCGCCTCTTGCTTGCGGGAATGCGGCTGGACGAACCTGCCTGCGGCGGCCTGCGCCCGGTGGTGGACGGGGTGGCAGACCCGATGCTGTGCCATCGCGGCTGGGTAGTGGGTGAATTGCTGCGCCACGAAGGCCGGATCGCCACCTTTGCCTATGGCCACCCGCAGCCCGGCTTCAACGGCCATTCGGTGGCAATTATCTGGCGCGACGAACTCTGGCTCGGATCGTTCCAGTCCGACCGCGTCGCCATTGCGGCAGCCGGTGCCGTTGGCAGGTGAGCGGGGCCTGACGATCCAGCTCTCCAATTCCATCGGCCTCACGGTGACGAACAATCCTTCGCCATCATCGGGCCTGCTGCGGCGTGATACGGCCGTCAATGAGGTTGCAGAAAGTTTCCCCCACGCTTCCGGTAATCCCGTATTTATTCCCGCAAATCCATCCGGACACCGGCGCGTTGGCGGGGCCGGTGTGGAACCCCAATCAACGCTTAAACCACGCAAATTCCTTAGCTTACTGGCCATCGGTGGAAAATGGGGAACAATGCGATGGCGGAGACGGAGTCCGACCAATATTTAGAATATTGATTTGATATCAAAGAATTACTTAAGCTTCAGGATTTTTCAGACCCACATGCAGACCCACACTTTTTAACGGTTACAAGCGGACATCCTGGGAGAATGCGCGACGATATCCAGCCACAAAGGCCACTCACTACCCACTACGAAACATTGCGGGTGGAGTAAAAGCACTTGTCATCATCCAATCCGAAGTCCTGCTTGGCATTGAACAGAGGCGCGGGCGTGCCCCCGGACACATTGCCATCCCATCGAGCAACCACCATGAAGACGCGCGAATCGGCCTCTGACTGGTAACAGTCAGAGGCCGAATCAAAAGTTTATCAATGGTACTAATATCTTGCGATACGGCGGGTGAGAATGGGGAGGTTGGCGATATAGGCCCATGTGGTTGCACTGGAGATGGATTGCTGGTTCATCGCGTGCTGACTGCGCGCCAGCCTGTTATCAAACGAAGTTCGCTGATCGCTTGCGGGGCAGATTGCGTGCCCAAGGAGCGAATTTTGACAAGCAGGCATTTTTCCCGGCGGCAATGGATTAAACTCCAGGCGCCACTCGTTTTCCGCATGACAACCGGCATTTTGTCGTCGCAATCACAAGGAGACGAGACATGAAAACACCCTTTGCCAATACCGTAATCGCCGTGTTCGCTGTGGGGGCGTTCGTCGCTCCAGCAACGGCCAGCGAAATGCTCTACGAAGAACAGTGGGCGCGCCAGCAGGAAGCGCAGATATTTGCCGCGCCAATTGCCGGGATCGAGAATGCCTTCTGGTTCGACTATCGCGGCAACATCCTTGAAGCGAAGGAAGAACTCGCCAGCGATCTTCGTCGCGCCAGCGATATTGAAGACCGCCGCAGTGCGTGGGAAGAATATGGTGACGAGCTGCTCGACGAGCGCGAGCATTATGTCGATGAAATGGCAGAGCGTGGTTACCGCGCGTGGAGTGTGACCGTCGAATAGGCACCAGGGTCAGGACCTGCTTCTCCCCATCATCACCGACGTAAAAGGGCTGGCGCAATCCGGCCCTTTTTTCGTGGGCGAACAGGAGCCGCGCGCTGCAATTAGCGCAAGACTTTATGGCCTGCGCAGCCACCCCGCTTCGCGCGCCGCCGCTTCTTCTGCCGCATCAAGCGCGCTGCCTGCGGTCATTTCCTGCACTTGGGCCAGGATATCCGGCGCACCTGCCTGACGGAACTCGGTTGCACTTGTCGCATCGCCTTCGATCAGGGCCTCGATCCGCCATCCGCTATCGTCGTGGCAGGCAATGCCGCCAGTATCGCGATTGGCGAAGGCCCGGCAGAACTCGCCGCCATCATTCTGGAATGACAGCAGTATGCGTGTATCTGCCGCCGCGTCCTGCTGCGCGACAAGCTGGGTATCAAGCACGCTGGCAAGCTGCGTTCCGGCATAGTTTTCGCCAGTCAGATCATTCCCGCCGCGCGGCAGGAACACCGCCAGGGCAAGGCTTGCTGCCAGGGCGGGGCCGGCCACCCAGATCCATCGCGGAAAATGGCGTTTTTCATCCAGCCGCGTCTTCGCGGCAGCGAAATCGACTATCTCGGCCGCTTGCGGGACGAGCAGGTTCCTGAAGCGATCCGGCACGGGCTGTTTGGCCACCGGTGCGAAATGCCGGGACAGCCGATCCTTCAGCGCACGATGCGCAGCGACCTGTGCCTGCAAATCGGAATCGGTTTCTACCGCTGCTTCAATAACCAGCGCCCGCGCGCCGGCGATTTCGCCATCGGCCCAGGCGGCGAGTTCTTCGCGCGTGATTGCATTTTCGCTCATGCGGTATCCTCCAGCAGTGCCATCAGCGCGTCGCTCCCGCGCACCAGCCGGGAGTTGAGCGTGCCAACCGGGCAGCCGACAATCGCGGCGGCTTCCTTGTAGGCATAGCCTTCGACCAGCACGAGCAGCACGGCTTCGCGCTGTTCCTCCGGCAATTGCTGGATGGCGCGGTCTACATGGGAAAGCTCCACTGTCGCCTCTTGCGCGCCGTCGCTGCCGACCGCCATGCCCGCTTCTTCTGCCACGAAGGTCTGGCATCGGCGGCTGCGGGAGCGGGTTTCATCGATCCACAGATTTCGCATGATTCGGTACATCCAGCTATCGAGCCGCGTGCCATCCTGCCACTTGTCGCGGGAATTCAGCGCGCGCTCAATCGTCATCTGGCAAAGATCGTCACCGTCAGCGGCATGCCCCGTCAGAGCGGCGGCGAAACGTCGCAGCCGAGGAAGAAGGTTCAACACCTCATTTTCGAACGGTGGGTTCAAACTGTCCCTGCCTTGCGTGGATTAAACGGTTGTCGGCGCACGTTTCATCCATGCTTAATCGAAAAAACTGTAAGAGACAGCCTATGCGAATCCATTTTGCCCCGATCGCCGCACTTTGCGCGCTGTCGCTGGGGCTCCCTGTGGGTGCGCAGGTCAGCGTGGGCGGCGCGCAGGTGAATGTGCCAGGCGCTCAAGACCTTCCAATTGGGGTTCTCGATCCTGTGCTGGAGCAGTCCAACCGCCTGACCGACAGGGTCACGCGCGAGGTCCAGGAACTGGCAGAAGACCGCGTCCGCCGGATCGACCGACTGGTGCACCGCAAAAGCGACGCGATCGAACGTGACGTGCGCGGCGAACCCGCGCGGCGCGGTGAGTTGCTGGTAATGGACGCCGCTCCTGCCGCCATCACGCTTGCCGAAATGCAGGGCTACCGGGTGATCGGGCGCGAGGCTGTCGCGGGGCTGGACATCGCCATCACGCGCTTGGCTGTCCCGCAGGGCGCCGACCTCGACGATGCCGAACAAGCGCTCGCCGAACTGCTTCCCGAAGCGATCATCGCTGCCGACAACCTCTATTTCCAGTCAGGTGGATCGGCTTCTCCGGCGACGATGCCCCGGCAACGCGCCGACCCGCAGAGACCAGGCCCGGCGACCGTTGGCATGATCGATGGCGCCCCGGGAGGCGCCGTCCCCATATCTGCCATGCGCGGATTTGCCAGTGGTGCAGGTGAACCAAGCGACCATGGGAGCGCCGTGGCCAGCCTGTTGCGCAATACCGGCACGACCAGCATCTATGCAGCCGATGTTTACGGGACCGATCGCGGCGGCGGCAATGCGCTTGCGATCGCCCGCGCGCTGGGCTGGCTATCGCAGCAGGGTGTGCGGGTCATCACGATAAGCCTCGTCGGTCCGGACAATCCCATCCTTTCGCGCGCCATTGTCGGAGTGCAGTCGCGTGGTGCTGTTGTCGTGGCCGCTGTCGGCAATGATGGTCCTGCAGCACCGCCAGCCTATCCCGCTTCCTATTATGGCGTCGTCGCGGTCACTGCGGTCGATCGGCGCGAGCGTGCTCTGATCGAAGCGGGACGCGCCTTGCATCTCGACTACGCAGCACCAGGGGCTGACATTTTCGGCCTCGACGCACGTGGCCGCAATCGGCGCCTGCGCGGCACGTCCTATGCCACGCCGCTTGTCGCATCGCGCATTGCACGAGCGCTTGCGGGGCCCGGCAATTGGCGCATGGTCGTCGACGCCGAAGCCCGTGACCTTGGCGCGCGGGGGGTGGATGATACCTATGGCCGCGGCCTTGTTTGCCAAGGGTGCGGCGCGCGGCGCTGAAAGGAAAATCCAAAATTCTTGCATCGCTATGGATTAAGCTATCCGGGCCATCCGTTTTCCTCATGCAAGCCGGAAATAATTCACCGTCCGGCCGAATGACGAAAGGAAAACGACCATGAAAAAGGCTCTTACTCTTACTTCGGCACTTGCCCTTGCGATGATAGCATCCCCCGCCAGCGCACAGGTGCTGGGCGGCGGCGGCAGTATCCTGGGCGGCGCAGGCGGTTCGCTCGACAGCTCGATCGGCGGCATCGACCAAACCATCAACAACGCAACGCGCGGCACGCTCGATACGCGCGGCGCAACCGATGGCAATACAAGGATCAACCGCCGCGAAGGCCGCGTTGACGCCGATCGCCGCGCCGATGCGTCGCTAACCGGCGATGCTGATCAATTGCTGTCGAGCCCACTGGGTCAGAGCAGCGCTCAGGCGAACGGCTCCGGCAATGCTTCGGGCAATGGGTCGGCCAGTGCGCAGCTGATCGGCACCGATGCTGTGGTCAGCACAGCAGGACAGATGCACAGCACCGCCACAGGCGCTCTCGGCACGGCTGGCTCTACCGCATCGGGTGCTGCCGGACAGGCATTTGGCACTGTCAGTGGTGCAGGTTCGCTGGCTGGAAATGGCTCGGCCACCGGATCAGCCGACGGTTCGGTCACCGGCGGTGTCATGCCCCAAATGCTGGCAGTCGCCGGCAGTGGCGCGTCGCAAGGCGAAGGCAGCTTCGGGATTGCACCCGGCATGGATGTGCTCGCCGCCGATGGAGCGCGCGTTGGTGAGGTCCGGGAGATCGTCGCCGACGAGCGCGGACAGGTCCGGCAGGTGCTGGTAAGCAATGGACGCGTCGAACGCCTCGTGCCTGCCGGCGAATTCAGCGGCGCAGGCGATGCGCTGGTGATGGGAAGCGGAGAGGCGAATGGTTCCACTCCGCCCGCGCCGGAACCAGAACCGGAGGCCGCTGATGGAATCGAGCCGTAATTGAGGTGATCCACTGAACGAACTCCCTGCCGTTCTTCCTTCCGAACGATATGGCAGGGCGTTCAGCCTAGGTGTTTGGTCCCAGCATGTGATGGGGTAAATTTGTCATCGTCACAGCGGAGGGACCTATGGGTCAGATTTTACACGGCAGCGCCAAGACCACGCACGCCATTCGAGGCAAGCTACAGCGATCGCAAGCTTCGGTCGCGATCCGCGCGAAGCGGTTCAGTTTCAACGAGAAGACCGTCCTGAAGTGGCGCCATCGGCAGTCTGTGGAGGACATGCCGATGGGGCCGAAAGAACATCGCAGCACCGTGCTCTCGCCGATGGAAGAGGCCGCCATAGTGGCACTGCGGGTGTACTCCTCGCGAGCGGTATCATTCCAGGGCATGCGTTCCTTCATCTTCTTGACAAAGACGGTTGAACCACAAACCAATGATATCGCTCAACTACTTTTTAATCGGGCTCTCAGAGGTAACCTTACCCAATGGTGCAGCGACCGATCCGATCAAGATAACCGCCGGACCGTCGCCCAGCGCACTTGTTGCTTCGAGTGGCAGAAGGTCCAGCCGAGTCCGGAAAGAGGATTCTTCCGGCAAACTGGCGCACTCGACCCACGCGATCGGGGTATCGCCCGGCATTCCATGCGCCAGCAGTTGCATCACGACTTCTGCCGCCGCTGCCATGCCCATATAGATCGCCAAAGTCGCATCGGGCGCGGCGAGTGAAGCCCAGTCCAGGTCGAGGCGGTCGCCCTTGCGCGCATGGGCAGTGACGAAAGTCACCTGGCGCGCCTGCCCGCGCAGGGTGAGCGAAGTGCCAAGGCTGGCCTCCGCCGCGCTGGCAGCTGTGATACCGGGACAGATGTGCACCGCCACCCCGGCCAACCGGCACGCCAGCAGTTCCTCCATCGACCGGCCGAAAACCGAGGGATCACCGCCCTTGAGGCGCACCACCCGCTCGCCCGCCAGAGCGGCTTCCAACAACAGGGCATCGATCGTTAGCTGGTCCTTGCTGTGCTGCCCCGATCGCTTGCCCACGCTAACCAACCGGGTATCCATCCCTACAAGCGCCAGCACGCCCGGGCCAACCAGCGCATCATGAAACACCACGCTGGCGGCGCGGATCAGCCGCTCCGCCTTGCGCGTCAGCAGGTCGGGGTCGCCAGGGCCGGCACCAACGAGCCAGACATGTCCGGACTCGATCATTCCGCAGCCTCCTGCAACGCGCATTGCATTTGTTCGATCAGGCGGGCGATCAGCGGGCGGCACGAGCCGCAATTGGTGCCCGCGCAAGTGGCAGAGCCGACCGCCTCCACCGATCCCGCGCCGGCATGGATGGCCGCGCGCAAGGCATTCTCGCCGACATCATGGCAAACGCATACCAAAGACCCTGCATCAGGCTGGGATTGCGCGGGCCGGCCGGCGAGCAGTTCAGGCAGGGTGGCCGAGCCGGCGGCGAACTGGCGCACCAGCCAGTCTCGTTGCGGCAAGGTGCCCTTGCGGGTGACATAGGCCAGTGCCAGCAGCGTGCCATCGGCCCCAGTGACAACCGTGCGAACCATTCCACGTGCCGCGTAACGCACTTCGCTTATCACGCCGGGAGGCAAGGTGGTGGAAAGGCCTTCCTCGCCCACACCTTCCGCCTCAGTCAGCCAGCCGCCGACAATGCGCGATCGGACCCAGTAAGGCGCAGTGGGTGCAACGCGATCGCGCGAAAGCACGAAGGCGCGCCAGTCGCTGGCAACCGGGGCCACCGACGCAGCCACGTTCTTGAAGCCCGGTTGGCCGGAATAGGGATCGGTGGCGGGCACCACCACAGCGCCAGTGCCGCCTGATGCGGCCAT
>JBGSLI010000490.1:0-14764 GCA_041740775.1 Alteraurantiacibacter sp.
CCCGCGCAGCAGGTTCAGCCGCCGCGCCACCGCATCGCCAAACCCGCCCACGCCGCGGCGCAGGCGATCGATCGGCTTATGCAGTTCGGGCTGGATCGGCAACATGGTGTGACAGTTATATGAAAGCCCCTAACTGTCAAATTAACGGGCATGGCAATTATTGTTCATGCAGCGTGCCGCGCGCCTGCCGCGCGCCTGCCTCACCCGCATTCGCCCACGCGTTCCACCGCGACGCCGATATCCATCCGCATCTTGCCCATATCGGGGCCGCGCACCACCATCGCCATCAGCAGGTCCAGCCCCTGATCGGTGGCAGATCCGTTCAACCGGATCAGCGTCTGCCCGCCGTCTGTATCATTGCACTGCAAGCCAAGACGGAAATCATCGTCGTTCCCGGATGGGCCGGATGCGGTGCAGGCACCCTGCCCGCCGAATTCATCGAGCCAGTCGACCCGCCGAACCGGCCCGGCAAGGCATACGTAATCGACATCGGGTTCGCCCAGACCCGATCCACCCGCCAGGTCTCCGCTGGTGCCGGGCTTTGCGTCATCGAGACCGGAGAATTGGAGATTCCTGGTGGTGACGGTTACGCGGTATCGGCCGGGAAGCGGATCAACGGTGACGAAATCGGGCCAGGGAAATTCCTCTTGCGACAATTGCCGCCCATCATCGCCACCATCACCGGCATCCTGCCCGGCCAGCGGCAATACCGGCAGCGCGAGCGCCGCACACAGCAATGGGGCGATCAAGGCCGCCCGCTTCATCGCCCGCCTCCGGCGGTCAGGCAGGCGCGGCGCAATCGCCGATGCGTTCGGTAATCACGCGCATCCTTACCGTGCCCTCGCCCGCCGCGGTGGGCAGCGTGTAGGCCATCGTCAGATTCGAGCCTTGCGCGGCGGTGCGGCCTTCCATTTCGACCCGGCCGTTTAGTCCGATGTCCGACGTGCAGGCCATCGCCCCGCTCAACTGATTGCCGTCTGCCGTAAACCGCGAGAGCGTGCATTGCGCCTCCGTCATGTCCGAAAGCCATGCCTCGCGCGTGGCCTGTTCACCGATGCAATACAGATTGGGTTCGGCCGCGCCAGCGGCAAATTCGCTGCGCGCCCTGGCAAGCACGGATTCGTCCAGACCGGGAGCATCGAAGGAAATCAGCTCCACCTGAGTCGAATATTCGCCCGCCTGCGGCATCACCCCATTGTCCTCGATCACCGCCGCCACATCACCTTCCGCGAGCGCAGCATCGGTCTGCGCTTCGTCGGCATCGTTGCCGCAGGCAGAAAGCGCCAGCGCGGCAAGCAGCGGCAGGGCAAGGCGGAAGCGGATGGCGGCAGGGCGCATGGTCTATCCTCGTTCACAGCGGGCGGCCCATGGCCACCGGATCACGGATATTCCTATACCTGCGGCCATTCGCTGCCAATCGCGCGGGGCGCAAAACGGCGGGGTTTGGCGGCCGCGTCCCATTGTGGTGCAGGCGGCGGGCAAGTCCTGAACCGCCGCCTGGCCAGCCAGTTACCCGGCAGCGCCTTCAGCCGAACATTCGCCCACGCGCTCTGTCTGGTTGCGCATCACCATCCGCATGGACTGGCCTTCGGCGGCATTGGTCATGTCCATCGTCACCGTCATGTCCTGACTGGTTTCGCTGATGGTTCCGGCAAATGCGATGGTGCCGGTGCTGCCTTCGCCATCATCGCAATTCATCGTCGCATCCAGCGCATCGCCGTTCACGGCAAACTTGCTGAAGGTGCATTGCTCCGAATTGTCCTGCATGGTGGAAAGGAATTCGCGGAAACCTTCGTCCGCCTGTTCCTGCGTCAGACAAAAGGTCTGCTCCTGCGCCGCGCCCATTTCCATGAAGCCGCGCATCATCTGCTGTTCTTCCTCGCTGGCGCCGGGCAGTGCGAATTCCACCAGCTGGCCGGTGGTGCGATATTCGCCCGGCTGCGGCTTGGCGATATTTTCCATCGCTGCGGCAACCTGTTCGGGATCGGACGGATCGGCCACCGTGCCCGAATCGCCGCAAGCGGCCAGCGCCAATGCCGATGTGGCGGCGAAAAATGTCGAGATACGCATAGAAACTCCCCCTCTGCCGGATTCGCAATTTTACCGTGGCCTATCGTGATCCGCCGGACAAGCCTGCAAAGCTTGGCGATTGCCCCTGCGCCTGACTTTCCCCATATCCCCCGGCATGGCCGAAATCATCATCCGCAGGGGGCTGGAAGAACCCGATACCACGGGCGAATTCGTGCCCCACAAACCCGCGCGCCCGGAAAAATCGGAAGATCAGAAGCCGTTCCGGCTGGTTTCCGAATACGAACCCGCAGGCGATCAGCCCACCGCGATTGCCGAGCTTGTGGCCGCCGCGCGGGAGGGGGAGCAGACGCAGGTGCTGCTTGGCGTAACCGGCAGCGGCAAGACCTTCACCATGGCCAAGATGGTGGAACAATTGCAGCGCCCTGCCCTCGTCCTTGCCCCGAACAAGATCCTCGCTGCGCAATTATACGGCGAATTCAAGAGCTTTTTTCCTGACAACGCGGTGGAATATTTCGTCAGCTATTACGATTATTACCAGCCCGAAGCCTATGTGCCGCGATCCGATACCTACATCGAGAAGGAATCGAGCGTGAACGAGGCGATCGACCGGATGCGCCATTCTGCCACCCGCGCCTTGCTCGAACGTGACGACGTGCTGATCGTCGCCTCGGTTTCGTGCCTTTACGGCATCGGCTCTGTCGAAACCTATTCGGCGATGATCTTCGATCTGAAAGCGGGCGACACGGTGGATCAGCGCGAACTGATCCGCAAACTGGTGGCGCTGCAATACAAGCGCAACGACACCGCTTTTGCGCGCGGCTGTTTCCGCGTGCGGGGGGACAATCTGGAGATTTTTCCCAGCCATCTGGAAGATACCGCCTGGCGCATCGGCTTTTTCGGCGACGAGATCGAGGAGATCGCCGAATTCGATCCGCTGACGGGCAGGAAAGGCGAAAATCTGGGCAAGGTGCGCGTCTATGCCAACAGCCATTATGTCACGCCGGGGCCGACGATGAAGCAGGCGGCGCAGGCGATCAGATTCGAGCTGGAGGAACGGCTGAAGGAACTCACCGCCGAAGGCCGCCTGCTCGAAGCGCAACGGCTGGAGCAGCGCACCAATTTCGATCTGGAGATGATCGCCGCCACCGGAAGTTGCGCCGGGATCGAGAATTACAGCCGCTTCCTCACCGGCCGCCTGCCCGGCGAACCGCCGCCGACATTGTTCGAATATCTGCCCGAAAACGCGCTGCTGTTTGTCGATGAAAGCCACCAGACGGTGCCGCAGGTGGGCGCGATGGCGCGTGGTGACCATCGCCGCAAGCTGACGCTGGCCGAATATGGCTTCCGCCTGCCCAGCTGCATCGACAATCGCCCGCTGCGCTTCAACGAATGGGACGCGATGCGCCCGCAGACCGTGGCCGTTTCCGCCACGCCGGGAAAATGGGAAATGGAACAGACCGGCGGGGTGTTTGCCGAACAGGTGATCCGCCCCACCGGGCTGATCGATCCGCCGGTGGAAATCAAGCCGGTGGAAGATCAGGTGCAGGACTGCATCGCCGAATGCAAGAAGGTCGCCGCCGCCGGCTATCGCACGCTGGTCACCACGCTCACCAAGCGGATGGCCGAAGACCTGACCGAATTCATGCACGAACAGGGCGTGCGGGTGCGCTACATGCATTCGGACGTGGAGACGCTGGAGCGGATCGAACTGATCCGCGATCTGCGCATGGGCGTTTATGACGTGCTTATCGGCATCAACCTGCTGCGCGAGGGGCTGGACATTCCCGAATGCGGGCTGGTGGCGATTCTGGATGCGGACAAGGAAGGCTTCCTGCGGTCGGAAACATCGCTCATCCAGACCATCGGCCGCGCCGCGCGCAATGTGGACGGGCGGGTGATCCTCTATGCCGACAGGGTGACGGGCAGCATGGATCGGGCGATGGCGGAAACCGGACGCCGCCGCGAAAAGCAGCGCGCCTATAATATCGAACACGGCATCACGCCGACCACAATCAAGCGCGGCATCCAGGACATTGTCGCCCACACCGCCAGCCGCGACGGGGTGCTGGTGGAAATCGAGGCCGAAGGCGGGCGCAACAATCTGGTCGGCCACAATTTGCGCAGCCATATCCAGGAACTGGAAAAGAAGATGCGCAACGCCGCCGCCGATCTGGAGTTCGAGGAAGCCGGGCGGTTGCGCGACGAGATCAGGAAGCTTGAGGCGGATGAGCTGGGATTGCCTGCAGGCGATCAGGTCGCGCCGATGGTAGGGCGGAGCAATGAGGGCAGGCCGGGGACGCGCAAGATGCGTTATGGAAGGGTGGCGCGGAAGGGGGGGAAGTAGGCTTAATCAAAGGAACCTATATGCCAAACTAGCCAATCGGCGCACTTCCATCCAAGCCAGCATCATCCCAATCAAGACGATGCAGGTAAAAATTCCGAACACTTTGATCGACAAAATAACGCATCCCGGACATTCCAGTGAATGCCACGATCACGATAGCAACAGCATCCCACATCGGTTGGTTGCGGACCAGATATATGAGGCAGATACCAAACACGAAATCCAATCCCTTGAGGGTGCCGCTATCTCTCTTTTGATGCTGATTGAGTGCCTTCTTGACCTCGGACTTTGAGTGCCCGTGATCAAACAGGTTAGTGTGCGTTAAGTGATCTCCCAGATCAATTGCCAGATTCAATATAGCCAGCAATATTGGCGTAGTTCGGCAGCGACAACGGGTTCTCAAGAAAAGAAGGCGCTTCTGCGTCTCTGGGTTAGAAATACGGCAGCGCCCTTTCCGAGAACGGCAATCCGACGCTCGAAACGCTCACCGCAGTGCTGGATGCGCTGGGGCTTGAACTGACGGTGCAGCGCCGCGCCGCGTGATCCCGCACATCGTCGCCTCGCATGCAGCGCGGCAGCAATTTTGAATACCATTACGTGCAGAAAGCGGCTCGCTGCGACACTCAGCCATGAGCGCTGAAAAGTTCCTGAATTGCCCGCAAAAAGGGGATAGCGGTTTGGCCGCCCCTATTCTGGCTGAGGCAGTGTTTGCGGCGGGGCTTGTGGCTGAGGGGTTTCCTCTTCCGGCGTGGTCAGTTCGGCCTCTGCGCCGATTTCACCATCGATTCCGGTATCAATTGCCGCATCGCTCTCGGCCACAGTCTCGGCTTCTGACTCAGAATCATCCCACTCAGGAACATCCTCCACTTCATCGGGAGCGGCTGCCTCGCCTTCGGGAACATCCACCACTTCTTCGGGATCTGCCTCTCCCGGATCGAGTGCATATTCCTCGACCAGTTCCGGATCGGCCATCAGCGCATCGATCGAACAATCGCGCGGTGGCGGGCGGTTGTGGAGCGCGGCAATATCCGCCTCGCGCAGGCACAGATAGCTTTCGCGCATGGCGAAATAGGGATCGACGCTATCGTTGATCTGTTCGATGCGCTCGTCCATTTCCATGCGGAATTGCAGCGAATTCACCGTATAAGCGGGGATGGCGTAATAAGGCGTATCCAGCGGCGCGCCCACGGCATAGGGCACCACCAGCTGGTCTATCGTATTGCCGAAAAGATCGCGCAGCGTGGTGGCGCCAACCAGCGGCAGGACCAGAAACGGCCCCGTGCCCACTCCGTAATAGCCCAGCGTATTGGCCAGCCCGTTGCGACGATAAGGCAGGTAGAAGGGTTCCTGCGCGGCAATATCGAACAGGCCGCCCACCCCCAGAGTGGTGTTGATGGCAAAGCGCCCCAGCGTCTCGAACGCCTTGCCCGGCTTCAATTGCAGCAGGAAATTGAGGAAATTGACCGGTTCGAGCAGATTGCGCAGAAAGTTCCTGAGCCCGTTGCGCGCCGGTTTGGGCAGGCCATCCTCATAGGCTTCGGCCAGCGGGCCGACCAGCACCGAATCCACCTGCTGAACAAGTTCGTAAGTCTGGGCGTTGATGTTCTCCAGCGGATCGCCGGGCGTTTCGATGGTTTCCCCGCTGACGATGATGGTGTTGACGGAATCGGCTGCATCGGGATCGGCGGGATCGGCATCGGGCGTAGCCACCGCCGCATCCTGCGCCTGATCGGCAGCAAGGGGTTCGGCAGGAAGGGGTTCGTTGGGCGGAACTTGTTCCTGCTCGGGTGCCGGAGCAGGCGCCGGAACGGGCAGGCGCACGCGCTCAGGCGGCCCCTCCTGCTGCTGCACCGGCACGCCGATGGGCGGCGCCGGTTCTGTCAGCAGTGTTGGGGGGAGGGCAACGGGAGAGGCCGAGGCCAGCAACACGGAAACAAGGGAAAGGGACATGGCGCTCCAGGCAGATAATCGCACCGCACAATGGCAGCGCCCGCTGCAATACGCAAACAAGCGATGAATGTTCCGTTAGCGGACGGGTGCCCGGGATACCGAAGCCGGGCGCGGCGGGTTTCGCGGCAGCGGCGGATCGCCCCCCAGGGGCACCTCATATCGCGCCGGATGACAGCAGCCCCAAACCGAGCAAGGGTCTGGAATAGGAGAAAAATGCTCCACAATCAGGATAAATGCGCAATGGCCTGAATTGTGGCTATTTTGTGATTGATCGCGCGCCTGGATTTGTTCAGATCGCGTCTCCAGATTTCTGGAGAGGGGAAACCATATATGAAAATGAAGTTTGCGGCCGCGATGCTTTGCGCATCGGTCGGCCTTTCCGGCTGCGCAACCGTATTGAACGGCACCAATCAGCCGGTTGAGTTCCAATCCGATCCGGCAGGGGCGACGATCGAACTGATCGACGGGCGCAGCTGCACAACCCCATGCACGTTCGAAATGCGCCGCGGCGATGATACGATGGTGACTTTCAGCCTGCCTGAATACGAATCTTCGACGATGTATATCCGCAGCCGCACCAGCGGCGGCATGGCGGGCAATCTGCTGGCCGGCGGCATTATCGGCGGCGCGGTGGATGCCAGCAACGGTGCGGGCAATCGCCTGCATCCCGATCCGGCCCACATCCGTCTTGCCCGCGCGGGTTCGGGTGAGGCGGCGGTGCTGCTCGACAAGGATGGCGAAGTGATTTCCACCGTGGCCGAATACAATGCCGAAGTCGCCGAAGATGTGCGCGAAGGCCTTGTCGAACGGGGTCTTTATTCCAGCGTGGACGAGGTTCCTGCGGCCGACTGATCCCGCCCCGTGGGCAAAACCGACAGAACAAGCGCGGGGCGCATCGGCCATCCGATGCGCCCCGCGTCTCGTTTCACACCTCATTGCTGGCGAAGGTCAGCCTTCAACGCGAACAATGGTAGAGACCTTTGCCGGGTCGCTGCGGTCGGTCGAGGTCCAGACCCCGTCCTCACCCACGGTTTCGTCGTAGCAGCTTTCCTCCCCGCCCTCTTCGGTCGTGCAATAGACATTGGGCCCTTCGGTCCGCCATGTGCCCGCGCTCGTCGTTCCATCCTCGGCGGTCCAGGTGTAGGTGCCGTCTGCATTGACCACTTCGGTACCCTTGGTGCCATCTGCATCGGTGACTTCATAGGTGCCCACAGCCGGTAGCCCATCGGCCGCCAGTTGCACCTCTACGGCAGGTGCCTCTGCCTCCGCAGGCGCTTCGGGCGCTGCTTCCTCGGCAGAATTGCAGGCGGCCAGCGCAAGGCTTGCGCAAACGGCAACAATCATCGATTTTTTCATAAGATATGATCCTTTCCCCAAAGCGACCCGGCGACGGGGTATCACTCCATCCCGGGGGCGCAAGCGAATTCGGCGGCGCGATTGCCCTTCCCTACCGGCTGGTGTATAGCAACCGCCGAACGCCCCGGCCCATGCGAAGCGCTCCGCATCGCACGTGCCGGGGCGCAGTATTTTCAACTTGCGACTTGCATCCGCTCGAAAGGCCCGCCCATGTCCCGCCGCCGCCAGATCTACGAAGGCAAGGCCAAGATCCTGTATGAAGGCCCCGAACCGGGCACGATCATCCAGTATTTCAAGGATGATGCCACCGCCTTCAACGCCCAGAAGAAGGGCACGATCAACGGCAAGGGCGTGATCAACAACCGCATCAGCGAACATGTGTTCACCCGGCTGGCGCATATCGGCATTCCCACGCATTTCATCCGCCGCCTCAACATGCGCGAACAATTGGTGCGGCAGGTGGAAATCATCCCGTTGGAAGTGGTGGTGCGCAACGTGGCGGCCGGTTCGATCAGCACGCGACTGGGCATTGCCGAAGGCGAAATGCTGCCGCACACGCTGATCGAATATTATCTGAAGTCCGATGAACTGGGCGATCCGATGGTGGCCGAAGAACACATCGCCGCCTTCAACTGGGCCAGCCACGAAGAAATGCAGGATATCGCCGCCATGGCGATCCGCATCAATGATTTCATGTGCGGCATGTTTGCCGCCATCGATATCCGCCTGATCGATTTCAAGCTGGAATTCGGGCGCATCTATGATGGCGATTACAGCCGCGTGATCCTGGCCGACGAGATCAGCCCCGACAATTGCCGGTTGTGGGATTTCCATAGCGGCGAAAAGCTCGACAAGGACCGGTTCCGCCGCGATCTGGGGGGCGAGGAAGAGGCCTATCAGGAAGTCGCCCGCCGCCTTGGCCTGTTGCAGAAGGAAGACGACAGCGGCCCCGGCGACGTGCTCGACATGAGCGCGCACCGCAGCCGCCTGCGCCAGACCCCGCCCAAGCCGAAAAAGTAACGTTGTTCCGGGATGGCAGCGGGCAAATCCGCAGCCATATCATCGGAAACATTGGCCAGGGCCTGTTACACAAGCGCTTGTATTCGATGCCGATAAGGCCATAATGCCGGGATGCACCTGCGAACGGCTGGGCCCCTTTCTGCATTGTTTTTGCTGCTGCTGGCAACGGCATCGCCGTGCTTCGCACAGGAAGCCGGGGTGATGCTGGGGCCCGCCCCGGAATGGGTCACACAGGTAGACCCGATCGCCGTTCCCGACGAGGCGCGGGGTATCGTGTTCATCCGGCGGCAGCAAACCGAGGTGCATCTGTCGGGAAACCATCAGCAGACCTTTTCGCTGTTTCATGCCGTGCTGTTGCATCCCAATGCGCTGCAACTGGGCAATGTAGCGATAAGCTGGAACCCGGCAGCGGGGTCTCCCATCGTGCATGCCGCGAGGATCCATCGCAACGGCGAGTCGCTCGATGTGCTGGCCGACAATGATTTCGAGATATTGCGCCGCGAAGATCAGCTCGAAGCGGCCATGCTCGATGGCATGCTGACCGCCATCCTCAGGGTGCCGGACCTGCGCGTGGGCGACGAAATCGAGGTCGCCTTCACCACACCGACGGCGGACCCCACCCTGCGCGATCGTGATTACGGCATGTTGATGATCGCCGCAGATCCGGCACCGGGTCTGGTGCAGTTGCGCCTGAGCTGGGATGAGGAGAATGACGCACCCTTTACCAGGCTGACGACCGATCTTGAACCGCTGGCGACGCGCAGTGCCAATGCCATCACGATTACCGCAAATTCGGCCGCCCCGCTCATTCCGCCGCGCGATGCTCCGCTGCGATACCATTGGCAGCGCATTCTCGAATTCAGTGATTTCGAAAACTGGCCGGCGGTTTCCGCCCGTTTCGACGGGCTTTTCAAGACCGCGCGCACGCTCGGAGATGATTCCGCCGTGGCCCGCGAGGCCGCGCGGATCAGCCGCACGCACCAGGGCGAGATGGCACGAGCGAGGGCCGCGCTGGAACTGGTCTCGCAGCAGGTCCGTTACATCTATGTCGGGCTGAACACGGGCGCGCTCACCCCGGCCAGCGCCGAAGAGACGTGGCAAAGGCGATACGGCGACTGCAAGGGCAAGACCGCGCTGCTGCTTGCGCTGCTCGACGAGCTTGGGATTCAGGCGCAGGCGGTGTTTGTGAACAATTCCGCCGCTGATGACGGGATCGACGGTTTCCTGCCTGGGCCAAGCATGTTCGATCACGTGCTGGTGCGGGCCACGATAGATGGCCAGAGCTACTGGCTCGACGGCACGCTTCCGGGCGTTACCATTCCGCAGTCGCGCCCGCTCCTGCCCTATCGCTGGGTCCTTCCGCTCGACGCAGAGGGTGCCGAGATCGAGCGTCTGGATTGGCTTGCGATGGATGACCCGGCGATTATCATGCTCTTCGATATCGATGCGCGCGGTGGTTTCGACAGGCCTGCCGCCATCACCCAGACGACGATCACGCGCGGAATTGGGGCGCTTGGCGAATATTTTGCATACTCCGCGCTGACCGAGCAGCAGCTAGCCAGCGCCTTTCGCAACGAACTCGCGGGATCGACGGCTTGGGATACGGTTGAGACAGTAAACTGGCGGTTCGACCGGGAACGCCAGGCCAGCGTGCTGGAGATCAGCGGCACCGGAATGCCCGACTGGGATGACGAAGGCAACGGGCGGCGCAGGCTCACTCTGCCCGGCGGAGGCTTCAGCCCGCCGCAGCGCCGCCAGCGCGATGCCGGGCAGGATCAGCAGGCCCCGTTCCTGAACGAAGATCTCTACACTTGCCATGTCACCACCGTGCGTCTGCCGGCTAAGACCGAGGCGCAGGAGTGGTCGTATAATACCAGCTTCGATACCGAGATCTACGGCAGGTTATACCGCAGGGATTTCGAAAGGCGGGATGGATCGATCCGGATGGTCCGCATTTCCCGCACCGAAGAAAATGAAGTCAGCCCCGAACGGGCCGAGGCAGACAATGTGCGCTTGCCCGCTTTCGACAATTCGATGGCCCGGATCGAATACGATCCGGGCGACAGCTTTCAGCCACGCGGCGGGATTGCCGTCCCGGCGATCTATGAAATCGACTGGCTGGAAAATCATACCGCCTGCGACCCGGACAACGGATTTCGCGGTTAATCAGGTGTCTGGCCATAAAGCGGTATTGCACCCACATGCCTTTGCTTGGCATAAGGCCAGCCCTGACCACAGGGCTGCGCCCTTCCATGCGGCCCAATTCCTGAACAAATCCCACAAAAGGGCGTCCCTTCCATGATCATTCGTCGCACCATCACCACCGGCATTTCTGCCGCCGCGCTGGCCTTTTCGCTGGCGCTGGCCGCACCCGCGCTGGCGCAGCAGGGGCCGGTGGAAGGCTGGAGGCTGGAAGCGAGCGATGTGGTGCCCGATCCCGCGATCACCTACGGCACGCTGGAAAACGGCATGAAATATGCCATCCGCAGCAATGACACGCCCGAAGGCGCGGCATCGTTTCGCCTGCATTTCGATTTCGGATCGATGGGCGAGGCGGATAACGAACAGGGGCTGGCGCACTTCATTGAACACATGGCCTTCAACGGTTCCACCAATGTGCCCGAAGGGGAAATGATCCCGCTGCTCGAACGGCTCGGCCTGGCCTTCGGGCCCGATACCAACGCCTACACCAGCTTTGACGAGACGGTGTATATGCTCGATGTTCCCAACGCCAATGCGGAAGGTGTGGAAACCGCGCTGTTCCTGCTGCGCGAAACCGCCGGCGAGCTGGCTTTCACTCCCGAAGCGGTGGACCGCGAGCGCGAAATTCTGGTGAGCGAACGCCGCCTGCGCGACAGTGCGGGCCTGCGAAATTTCCGCGATCTGTTCGAATTCCGCGTGCCCGGCACGCTGTATGAAACGCGCTTTCCCATCGGGCTGGATGCGGTGCTGCGCGAAGCCCCGGCAGAGCGCTTGCGCGATCTTTATCACCGCTTCTATCGTCCCGAAAACGCCACGCTGATCGCGGTGGGCGATTTCGATGTGGCCGGGCTGGAATCCGCCATTCAGGAACGCTTTGCCAACTGGCAGGGCCGCGGCCCGGCAGGCGCAATGCCATCGCCCGGCACGGCCGATTTCGATCGCGCGGCGGCCTTCGATATCTTCGTCGATCCTACCTTCAGTTCCAGCGCCGCGATCTATCAGCTGCGGCCCTTCACCGATCCCGCCGATACCGTGGCCGAACGCACCCGCGTGCAATTGCGCAGCCTGGCAAACACCATGTTCGACCGCCGCATCACCCGCATTGCCAATCAGGAAGACAGCCCCATCCTTGGCGGCGGCATGGGCGTGGCGGCAGATGATGGCGTGGCCGATTATTCCGCAATCAGCGTGAGCACGCGCGACGGAGCCTGGGCCGAAGGGCTGGCGATTGCCGAACAGGAATTGCGCCGCGCGCTGCAATACGGCTTCACCCAGGTCGAACTCGATTATGCCCTGACGCAGACCGAAAGCGCGTTGCGCCGCGCCGCCGCGCAGGCTGGCGCGCGCAACAATGCGCAACTGGCATCGGCGCTGGTCAACGCCGCAAAAGAAAATGATTTCATCACCGATCCGCAATACCGGTTTGACCTGTTCCAGCAATTGCGTCCGCAACTGACGCTGGACAACGTCAACGCGCTGTTCCGCGAATTGTGGGCCGAAGGCGCGCCGCTGGTGCGCGTTACGGCAAAGGAACTGGAAGGCGGCGTGGAAGCCGTGGCGGCGGTTTATGAAGGCAGCACCGCGATTGCCGTGGCCGCGCCCGAAGATTTGGCCGCGACCGCCTTCGCCTATGACGATTGGGGCACGCCGGGCACGGTTGCATCGGACACGATGATCGATGATCTGGGCATCCGCACCGTCACCTTTGCCAATAATGTGCGCCTCAACATCAAGCAGACCGATTTCGAACCCGGCCGGGTGCGCTTCAACGTCAATATGGATGGCGGCACTTTCGCGCTCGAAGGGATGAACGCCATCGCCGCGAGCATCTATCTGCAAATCGCCTCGCAGGTCGGCGGCGTGGGACTGCATTCGTTCGACGAATTGACAGAACTGCTTGCCGGGAAGCAGATATCCACCGGGATCGGCGCAGGAACGGACGTTTTCGCCTCCTCCGGCGCCACCACGCCCGATGATCTGGCAATGCAGATGAAGGTGAGCGCGGCCTATCTTACCGATCCTGGCCTGCGTCCCGAAGCCGATGCCCGTTTTGGCGCGGTTATCGATGCCGTCTGGGGCCAGCTCGAATCGCAGCCGGCGCAGGTTTTCGGCCTGCGTTCGGGCGAACTGATTGCCGACAGCCGCTTCACCGATTTCCCCAGCCGCGAGGAACTTGGCGCGGTGGACCGCGAAGCCTTGCGCGATGCGGTGCTGGCGGCAGCAGCAGCGGGCGCGATAGAAATTGCCATCGTCGGCGATATCGATCCCGATGCAGCCATTGCCGCCGTGGCCGAAAGCTTTGGCGCGCTGCCGCTGCGCAATGCCGAATTCTCCGCATTCGCGCAGGAGCGCGTCATTCCCCTGCGCGATCTTTCAGGCGATGAGGTGGCAGAATACACCCACACCGGCCAGGCCGATCAGGCGCTGGTGGGCAGCATCTGGCGCACCCGTGACGACAGCGATTTTTCTCAGGACATGGGCCTCACCCTGCTATCCGGCCTTGTGCGGCTGAAGGGGCTGGAAGTGCTGCGCGAAGAGCTGGCGGCGACCTACAGCCCGTCGGTTTCCAACTCCACCAGTTCCGATTTCACCGATTTCGGCACGCTCAGCCTGTCCGCCGTGGTCGATCCGGCGCAGGCCGATGAGGTGCGCGCGATCATCACCCGCCTGGCAGACGAATTGCGCGCAGAGCCTGTCAGCGATGATCTGCTGCTGCGCGCGCGCCAGCCGCTGCTGGAAAACGTGCGCCAGTCGCGCGAAGACAACGGCTTCTGGCTGGGCGTGACTTCCAGCGCGCAGAGCGAGGCCGACCGGCTCGACCGGGTGCGCACGCAAACGCAGGTGCTGGAAAGCTTCACTCCGGCGCAATTGCAGGCGCTGGCGCAAACCTATCTGGCCCCGGATCGCCGCGCCGATGCCCGCATCCTGCTGGCGGGCGAATCTGCGGTGGCTACGGGTGCAACCGATTAACGCGTGATCATTCGCCCTGCGCCACCAGCGTGGAATGGATGTGCAATTCGCCCTCCAGCGTTTTGTGAACCGGGCATTTGTCGGCGATTTCCATCAGCCGCTGGCGCTGTTCATCGGTTAGATCGCCGAACAGTTCTATCGCCCGGTCAATCGCCTGAATCGGCACGCCCTTGTCTTCGCAATCGGTGCAATCGGCCAGATGATCGCGGCTGTGTTCCAATTCCACGCGCACGCTTTCGAGCGGGATGTTCTTGCGGTCTGCATACATCCTGATCGTCATGCTGGTGCAGGCCCCCAGCGCGCCCAGCAGCAGATCGTAGGGCGTCGGCCCGTGGTTCGATCCGCCCGCGCTTTCGGGCTCGTCGGCCAGGAAGCGGTGGCTGGGCGTGCGCACCCATTGCGCAAACTTGCCGCCCGCGCTTGTCACTTCCACCGTTCCGGCAAGCTCGCGTAGCGGCACGGTTTCGCGGTCTTCCAGCAGCGGCGCGGCCCAGGCGGCGATCAGTTGCGCGGCATATTCGGCCGAACCCGGCGTGGTCAGCAGATGGTCTGCCCCGTCCAGCGCGATGAAGCTTTTGGGATGCTTTGCCGCCTCGAAAATCTGCCGGGCATTGTCGACCCCCACCACTTCATCCTGCGGCGTGTGCATGACCAGCAACGCCCGGCCGAGATTGGCGATCCGTTCGCCCTGCGGCTGGCCGCGACCCTGTTCGATGAATTCGCGCGAGATGCGGAAGCTGCGCCCTCCCAGCGTGACTTCGCTTTCGCCTTCTTCCTCGATCCGTTCGAGCGCCTCGCCGAAATGTTCGAACACATGGCTGGTGTCGAACGGCGCGTTGAGCGTGGCGACGCCGCGCACCTGCGGGATATGTTCCGCCGCCGCCAGCACCG
>JBGSLI010000491.1:0-3126 GCA_041740775.1 Alteraurantiacibacter sp.
GACAAGCGCCGGTCGGGCAAGCTTTCGGTCAACCGCGCGCTGAACGAGGACGAGGGCCGCCGCGCCCGCAGCCTCGCCGCGCTGAAGCGGGCACGCGAAAAGGAACGCCGTCTGCATGGTGGCGGTTCGCAGCAGCCGCGCGAAAAGCAGGTGCGCGATGTCATCGTTCCCGAAGCGATCACCGTGGGCGAACTGGCCAAGCGGATGGGCGAGAAGGGCGCGGACCTGGTGAAGGAACTGTTCAATCTCGACATGATGGTCACCGTCAACCAGACGATTGACCAGGATACGGCGGAACTTCTGGTCGAATCCTTCGGCCACAATATCCAGCGCGTATCCGCCAGCGATGTCGATATCGATTCCTCGATCGATCAGGACCCTGCTGAAACGCTGCGCCCGCGGCCGCCGGTGGTGGCGGTGATGGGCCATGTCGATCACGGCAAGACCAGCCTTCTGGATGCGCTGCGCAAAACCAATGTCACGCGCGGTGAAGCGGGCGGCATCACCCAGCATATCGGCGCCTATCAGGTCACTACCAGGGACGGGTCCAAGGTGACCTTCCTCGATACGCCGGGCCATGCCGCTTTCAGCGAAATGCGCGCGCGCGGGGCCAATGTCACCGATATCGTGGTGCTGGTGGTGGCCGCCGATGACGGCATCATGCCGCAGACGGTGGAAGCCATCAAGCATGCCAAGGCGGCGGGCGTGCCGCTGATCGTGGCGATCAACAAGATCGACAAGCCCGAAGCCAATGCCCAGAAGGTGCGCGAGCGCCTGCTGGAACATGAAGTGGTGGTGGAAGCGATGTCGGGCGATGTCCAGGACGTGGAAGTATCCGCCAAGAACGGCACCGGGCTGGACGATCTGATCGACAAGATCGCGCTGCAGGCCGAATTGCTCGAACTGAAGGCGCGCCCCGATCGCGATGCCGAGGCAACCGTGATCGAAGCCAGGCTGGACAAGGGCCGCGGCCCGGTGGCCACCGTGCTCATCAATCGCGGAACGCTGAAGCGCGGCGATACATTCGTGGTCGGCACGCAGAGCGGCAAGGTGCGCGCGCTGGTGGACGATCAGGGCCGGCAGATCAACGAAGCCGGCCCCTCGATGCCGGTGGAAGTGCTGGGGCTGGGCGGTGTGCCTGCTGCAGGCGATCTGCTGACGGTGGTGGAAAACGAACAGCGCGCGCGCGAAGTGGCCGCCTATCGTCAGGAAATCGCTACCGAAAAGCGCACCGCGCTGGCGCCGACCAATTTCGATACGATGTTCAACAAATCGAACGTGATCGAATGGCCGGTGGTGGTGAAGGCCGATGTCCAGGGATCGGTCGAAGCGATCGTTACCGCGCTGCACAATCTGTCCAATGATGATATCAAGGTGCGCGTGCTGAACGCAGGCGTGGGCGCGATAACCGAAAGCGACGTGGTGCTGGCGAATGCCTCCAAGGCGCCGATCATCGGCTTCAACGTGCGCCCCAATGCCAAGGCGCGCGATCTGGTGAAGCGCGATGGCGTGCGGATGATGTATCACGATGTGATCTATCACCTGACCGACGAGGTGACGAAGGATCTGCTCGGCGAGTTGGGCCCGCTCAAGGTGGAAAACGTGCTCGGCCGCGCCGAGGTCAAGGACGTGTTCAAATCGGGTAAGCGCGACAAGGCGGCCGGCCTGCTGGTGGTGGAAGGCGTTATCCGCAAGGGCCTGCACGCCCGCCTCACCCGCGACGATGTGATCGTTTCGGCCACCACGATTGCCAGCCTGCGGCGGTTCAAGGACGATGTGGACGAAGTCCGCACGGGCCTCGAATGCGGCGTGGTTCTTTCGGACACCAACGACATCAAGCCGGGCGACCAGCTTGAAGTGTTCGAGGTGAACGAGGAAGTGCGGACGCTTTGAGAAACCTCCCCTCCCGACTGCGGGAGGGGGATGAAAGACGATGGAACAGCTCGAAATCCTCCAATGGCCCTCTGCCAAGCTCATGGGCGGGCGTTTCGTCAGCATGGATGCCGAGGCGGGCGCGGTAGAGATGGCCTTCACCGCGCCGCCCGCATTCGCCAATATGCGCGGCAGCGTGCAGGGCGGGCTGGCGGCGGGATTTCTGGATGAGGTGATGGGCGCGGCGGTCTATGTCGCGTGCAAGGGCCGCTTGCAGCTGACGCTCGACATCAACCTGTCGCTGCTGCGCCCGATTCCGCTGGGCGAACTGACCGCGAAGGCGCGCGTCGTGCGGGCTGGCGCGCGGGTGGCCTTTGTCGAAAGCGAACTCTTCGCGCCCGACGGCAAACTCTGCGCCCGCGCTACCGCCACCACCCTGCCCACCGAATGGCCGGGCGCAAAAGCAGGACCCGACGCCTGATGCCCAAACATTCCGCCCCCGAAGACCAGTCCGTCCGCCTGCTGAAAGTGGGGGAGCGGGTGCGCCATATCCTTTCCGAACTGTTGGCGCGCGGGGAAGTGCATGATGATGTGCTCACCGCTGTCACCGTCAGCGTCACCGAGGTGCGGATGTCGCCCGATCTGCGCAATGCCAGGGTCTATGTGAAGCCGCTGCTGGGCGAAGACGAGGGCAAGGTGGTGAAGGCACTGCGCACCAACACCGCTTTCTTCCAGCGCGAAGTGGCGCAGCGGCTCGGCCTCAAATTTGCCCCCAAACTGCAATTCCGCGCCGACGAGAGCTTCGATGAGGCGAGCCGGATCGAGCAATTGCTGGATGATCCCAAGGTGCGGCGGGATATTGTGGACGAGGCGTAATCCTTCCCGTCATTGCGAGCGACCACAGGTCGTGCGGCAACCCGGCCCTGGGCGATGAAAAAAGCTCTGAATTGCTTCGCTTCTGCGCTCCTCGCAAAGGCGAAAAGCGGTTAGCACCGGCGTATGGCAAAACTCTATTTCTACTACGCCAGCATGAACGCGGGCAAATCGACCACGCTGCTGCAGGCCGATTTCAACTATCGCGAGCGCGGGATGGGCACCATGCTGTGGACCGCCGCGATCGACGTGCGATCTGCGCAACCCATCGCCAGCCGCATCGGGCTGAGCGCGGATGCGCGGCGCTTCACCCCCGGCACCAATCTGTGGCGCGAGGCGATGGCGCAGCACGAGGCCGCGCCGCTCGCCTGCGTGCTGATC
>JBGSLI010000492.1:0-5533 GCA_041740775.1 Alteraurantiacibacter sp.
AGCCAGCCGCGCCGCGAAAGCACCTGCGCGGGATCGAGCGCGTGGCGATCATAGCGCCACAGATAAAATTCCCGCGCGGCAATCAGCCCGATGATGGCAAGGATGACAGCGCCGATCACCGCCAGCCCCGGCACAAATTGCCCGGCAGATACGGCAGCGGCGGTAAAGGCGAAGATTCCCGCCACGGTTACCAGCAGACAGGCGATCACCGCCCGGTCGAAATAATAGTTAGGGCTGGGGCGGCGCCATTCCTGCGCCTCGTCGGGCAGGCTGAAACCAGCCTCGCGCGCAATCGGCGCGATCTCTACCAGCCGGGCAAAGGGCGCGACATCGTGATTGGCGCTGCCTGTATCCTGCGCCAGGCTGATGAAGGAAAGGCCGTGCCAGCCGAACCGGCGACGGATGATGCCGGTGGACAGCACCAGCGCCTGCACCCGGTGGACGGGCATCACCACATCGGTTCTGGTCAACAGGCCGCGGCGGCGGCGAAATCCCTTGGCGGTGCGATCCAGCCGGAAGCCCCAATCGGCGATGAAGGTCTTCACCACCCCGCTGGCCATCCCCACCACCACTATGCCAAAGAGCAGATAGGCCAGCCCGGCAATCCGCGCGCCCATGCCCATCCCTTCGATATAGCCGCCCGCTTCGGCATAGCGCGCCTCGGCAAACCACGATCCGATGTATTCCCAGATATCGAAGGGCAGCAGGAATTCCAGCTGCTGCGCCGCGCCCAGCAGAACCGCGAAGATCACCAGCGAGAAATTGAACAGGCCATAGGTGAACAGGCGGCGCGGACCCATGGCGAACAGCAGCCGATTTTCAGCGGCGGAGGCCGCTGGCGCGGCATCGGCCCGGCCGGATTCGAATGATGGGGCGGCCTCCCCTTCGCGGGCGGGCGCGGTTTCGGCGTCTGCCCCTTCCACCAGCGCGCGCACCACTTCGCGCAGCCGCTCGCCCTCTTCCTCGCGGACATAGGCCAGCTTCAGCTCGTCCTTGCCGCCCGCGCCGGTTTCGAACTTCACTTCCACCAGCCCGAGCAGGCGCGGGATCAGCTTCTGCTCGAGGCTGACATCCTGAATCCGGTCATAAGGGACAGAGCGCGCGGCGCGGCTGATGATGCCCTGTTCCAGCCGCACATCGCTTTGGCCGATGCGATAGCGCAGGCGATACCAGCCGAGCCATGGCGGCACGAGATTGAGCGCGATCACCGCCAGCAGGATCGGGATCACCCAGGGGGCGATCGCCGCCATCTCGCCGCTCTGGCTGGCCGCGCCGAACAGGATGAAAGCCGCCGGGATGATTGCCGAGGCCAGCGCCCGCACGCCCTGCACCGCGATGCTGAGCGGGCTGACCCGGCACCATTCGCCGATCCCGAAATCCCCGGCAGCCTCGCTCACAGCGCATCACGCTTCACATGCGCGCGAATGTCCTCGCGCATCGCAATCGCATCGGCATGGGCCAGCCCCGGCAGCGTGACCGAGGCACTGTGCGTGCCCGCCGTGTGCAGGATCAGCCGGGCGATGCCGAAGGCGCGTTCGAGCGGCCCTTGCTCCACATCCAGGTGCTGCACCCGGCTGAACGGCACCACCGTATCGGCGTGAAACAGGACGCCGCGCACCACCCGCAGCCGATCCGCCGCCATGTGATAACCGCGCGAGCGATACCGACGCAGCGGTGCCACGCCGATCAGCACGATCGCCAGCAGCAGCACGGGAATGCCCGGCACCCAGGCTGGCACCAGTTGCGCGCCCGCCAGCACCAGCGCACCGATGACAAAGGGCAGCGTGATCAGCACGCCTTCTATCCGCAGAACGGTGGTATATCCGGGATCGAGCGGGGTGAGCGGTTCGTCGGTCATCGGTGCGTTATAGGGGTAAGGCACCTGTTGGGAAACAGCGAACTGACAGGCGCTGTTTCATGCAGCCGCGCCCGCCGCGCCGATGGCGTGTTTACCGCCCGGCATCCCTTGCCGCATTGATATCCACCGCCTTCGGACTGCGGGAAAACAGCGCGGTATAGGGATCATCGCCGCTATCCATCGTGTGCGGTTCTGTTCCCTCGCGCACGGTGGTGCGGCGCATGTCGCGCTTGTGCGCGGTGTAATCATAATCGCCGCCGCGGTGCATGGTGCAAAGATTGTCCCAGATCACCATATCGCCGGGGCGCCATTGCCATTTGAAGGTGTATTTGTCCTGCGTGGCATGGGCGATCAGATCGGCGATCAATTGCCGCCCTTCTGCCTTGTCCATCGCTTCGATATCCATCGTGTGCGCGGCGATGAACAGGCTTTTGCGGCCCGAACCGGCATGGGTGTGGACGATCGGATGGCGCGCCATCGGCCGTTCGAGAATCTCTTCCTCGCTCACATCGGCACCGGCCTGCTTGCGGCTCCACCACAGCGAATTGATGCCCACCTTGCCTTCGATCAGCGCCTTGGTCTCTGCGGGCAGATCGTCATAGGCGGTGCGGGTATCGGCAAACCAGGTTTCCCCGCCCGCGCCGGGTGGCAGGGTGATATGCGCCAGCAGGATCGAATAGGAAGTGCGCTTGTCCAGAAAGGCGCTGTCGGTGTGCCACAGCCGGTCCCCCTTGCGATATTCCACCGCCGCCGGATCGCTGGTGATCTCACCGTCAAGATTGAGGTTGGAGGCATCGAACAATTCGCGCAGGGGCAGCCGCATCCGCGCCCCATCAGCGCGCTGTGGCACCCGCTCAAGGTAGCCGAAATTGCGGCTGAAGGCGACATGGCCTGCATCGTCCAGCCCGGTATCGCGCCAGATGGTGACGCCGAACCGGTCCATCGCAGCGGTAATCTGCTGCACATCGCCGGGGGGGAGCGGGCGGGTGAGATCCAGCCCTGAACAGATGGCCCCGAATTCAGGCAGGATGGGTTCACAGATCAGCGGCATGATGTCTTCCCGGATAGTCTGGCTGCTAGAATGGCAGAGACGTGGGGATAGCAGAGGCGCGGGCGCAAATCCACTTCGTTGATTATGTCCGGAATTGGCCTCAGGGCGCGCTCCTGTCTGGCGCGAGGCCACAGATCGCGTTAGGGACGGCGCGATTGGAGTCGAGAGATGCGCTACCATCTGCTTGCCGCGATTTTGGCCGCCACATCTGCGGGATGCGCCGCCACTCCCGAATCCCCTCCCGCACTCCTGCCGCCGTCCCAGGCTGCGGGCGAATGCGATGCGGGCGCGGTGCAGGATCATATCGGCCACCGTGCCAGCGCCCAATCGGGCGCGGTGCTGCTGCGTCTGACGGGCGCGCGGCAATTGCGCTGGGTTCCCCCGCGCACCGCCGTGACGATGGATTACCGGCCCGATCGGCTGACCGTGTCCTATGATGATGACATGGTGATCGAAAGGATCAGTTGCGGCTGAAATTCCGCGCCACGCGCCTGCCGGATGATGAGGAGATTGCAGTGATATCGGCTTATCGCAAACCTGCACTGATTGGCCCCGTGCTGCTGATGCTGACCGCCTGCGGTAACGATCTCGACAGCCGCAATGCCGCCGCTGGTGCCAGCGATGATGCGCGCGAATTGATTATCGAACGGCCGGCGCAGCCCTCTGCCGCGCGGGCCGAAGAGGCAGCCTTGCCCGGATTTTATGACGATGAAAGCGAAAGCCGGGCACCGCTGCTGATCGATGGCAATGCGCAGGAAGAGACGATAACCGATGCCGCGCCGGACGATCTGATAGACCGCACCGAAGGGTTTGCGCCTGTGCCGATGGACAATGCCGCCGGTTACGATCCCACCCCGCGCGCGCCGGGCAGTGTGGAAGAATAGCAGACGCCGCCTGGCCCCGATGACCGGCAATGGTTGCGCCAGCATCCGCTTTTTGACATGGCGACGGGCATGACCGGACAGTTCCAGCTTAACGAGGACCAGCTCGCCATTCAGGATATGGCGCGGCGTTTCACCGCCGACAATATCACCCCCCATGCTGCCGAATGGGACGAACAGCACATTTTCCCTCGTGCGGTGATCAAAAGCACCGCCGAGCTGGGCTTTGGCGCGATCTATGTTTCCGAAGAATCGGGCGGGATCGGCCTCGGTCGGCTGGAAGCGGCGCTGATCATGGAAGCGATGGCCTATGGCTGCCCCGCCACCAGCGCCTTCATCTCGATCCACAACATGGCCGCGTGGATGATCGACACATTCGGCGGCGAAAGCGTGAAGGCGAAATATCTGCCCGATCTGATCGGGATGGAAAAGCTCGCCAGCTATTGCCTGACGGAACCGGGCAGCGGATCGGACGCCGCCGCGCTCAAGACCAGTGCCCGGCTGGTCGGCGATCATTATGTGCTGAACGGCACCAAACAGTTCATCAGCGGCGGCGGGGTGAACGATGTCTATGTGACGATGGTGCGGACAGACGAGCACAAATCGCGCGGGATCACCTGCCTGGTGGTGGACAAGGATACGCCGGGAGTCAGCTTCGGCGCGCCGGAAAGGAAGCTCGGCTGGAACGCCAGCCCCACCGCGCAGGTGATTTTCGAGGACGCGCTTGTGTCGGTGGAGAACCGCGTGGGGGCCGAAGGCGAGGGCTTCCGCTTCGCTATGGCCGGGCTGGATGGCGGGCGGATCAATATCGGTGCCTGCTCGCTGGGCGGAGCGCAGCGGTGCCTTGATGAAGCGGTGGCTTATTGCAAGGATCGCCAGCAGTTCGGCCAGCCGATTGGCGATTTCCAGAACACCCAGTTCATGCTGGCCGACATGGCGACCGAGCTGGAGGCAGCGCGCGCGCTGCTCTACCTCGCCGCCGCCAAGGTGACCGACAATGCGCCCGACAAGACGCGCTTTTCGGCAATGGCCAAAAGGCTGGCGACCGACAGCGGATCGAACGTGGCCAACAACGCGCTGCAATTGTTCGGCGGATACGGATATCTGCGCGATTACCCGATCGAACGCTTCTGGCGCGACCTCAGGGTGCATTCGATCCTCGAAGGCACCAATCAGGTGATGCGGATGATCGTGGGGCGGGATCTGCTGCGGCAATGACGCGCGAACTTCTCACCCACACCCATGGCCGCATCGGCCACATCTCATTGAATCGCCCCAAGGCGCTGCACGCGCTGACGCAGGGCATGTGCGAGGAGATGGCGCGCGTGCTGCTCGGCTGGCGTTCGGACGATGCGATCGATGCGGTGATCCTCGATCACGCAGAAGGTCGCGGGTTCTGCGCAGGCGGCGATATACAGGTACTGCGGGCAGCGGCAGAGGCGGGCGATCCGGCACCGGGCCGCGCCTTCTTTGCCGCCGAATACCGGCTCAACCATCTGCTGTTCACTTTTCCCAAGCCGGTGGTGGCCTTCATGGACGGAGTGACGATGGGCGGCGGTGTGGGAATCGCCCTGCCCGCGCGTTTCCGGGTGGCCACGCCCGATACGCTGTTCGCCATGCCCGAAGGCGCGATCGGCCTGTTCACCGATGTCGGCGCGGGGCATTATCTGCCGCGCCTGCCCGGCTGCACCGGGCGCTTCATGGCGCTCACCGGCGCGCGGCTCGATGGTGCGGAATGCCTGT
>JBGSLI010000493.1:0-4744 GCA_041740775.1 Alteraurantiacibacter sp.
CTCTTCGCTGGCGTCCCACGCGCCGTAACGCAGATTGTCGCGCGCGCTGGCGGCAAACAGCGTGCCTTCCTGCGGCACCAGCGCCATGCGGCGGCGCACTTCGGCCGGATCGGCCTGCGTCAACGGCACGCCGTCCATGCGGATTGTGCCCGAATGCGGATCGTAGAAACGTTCGGCGAGCTGGAAGATGGTGGATTTGCCCGCGCCCGAAGGGCCGACGATCGCCACCGTTTCCCCCGGCTCCACATTCAGCGTGAAATCGCTGATCGCACGTTCCTGCGGGCGGGTGGGATAGCTGAAGCAGACATTGCTGAACGCGATGCCGCCGCGCGGCGGAACGGGCAGTGCCTGCGGGCGGGCGGGCGCGGTGATGCCGGGTGCTTCATCCAGCAATTCGTTCAGCCGGCTGGCCGCGCCTGCCCCACGCAGAAGATCGCCAAACACTTCGGTCAATGAACCGAAAGCGCCTGCGGTAATCACCCCGCCGAAGATGAAGGCGACGATCGTGCCGCCCGTAATCGCCCCTTCGGTCACCATCGTCGCGCCGCGCCACATCAGCAGGGTGACCGATCCGAAGATCAGCGTGATGAGCAGCGCGGTCATCACCGCGCGGATCAGGATGCGGATTTTGGCGGTGGCAAAGGTGCGTTCCACCGCCGCGCCGAAGCGAGAAGCCTCGCGGCCTTCCTGGTTGAAGCCCTGGACGATCTTCATCGCCGAAAGCACCTCGGTGGTGATCCCGCCGACATCGGCCACCCGGTCCTGGCTTATGCGGCTGATATCGCGCAGCCGCCGCCCGAATATTACCACCGGGCCGATCATCACCGGAATGCCCACCAGCAGCCACACCGCCAGTTGCGGGGCCAGCCAGAACAGATAGCCCGTGCCCAGCACCGCCATGATGGCATTGCGCAGCGCCACTGAAACCGTGGTGCCCACGATCTGTTCGATGATCGCGGTATCCGCCGTCATCCGCGCGGAAATTTCCCTCGGGCTGTTCTCCTCGAAGAAGGCGGGCGAGAGGCGCAGCAGGTTTTCGTAAACCTGGCGGCGGATATCGGCCACCACCCGCTCACCCAGCCAGCTGACGAAATAGAACCGCACCGCCGTGCCCGCGCCCAGCAGGCCGACCAGCATCAGCAGATAGCGGAACCAGCGCCCGATCTCGCCATCGCCGGAAAAGCCGCGATCGATGATCAGCTTCAAGGCGGTGGGCAGCGCCCACGACATGATGATTGAGGTAACCAGCAGCGCGATCCCCGCCAGCGTGATCTGCAACGGATATTTCACCGCCGCGCGCGCGATCATCCTGAGCGGGCGCAGGTTCTTTGCGGGTTTCGCCTCGTCTCGCGGTTCGGGAAGGGCCATATACCGCGCGGCCCTAGCCCAATCGCGGCTGTGGTCAAGCCGGGGCGGGTGGTGCCGCAGCGGGACAATGCACAGGCGCAATCGTTCTGTCGCGTTGCAACATGCAACGAAAACGTCCATGTATGCCGCAACGCACCATAACGGCGAGCTGCCGTAACCCATCAGTATTTACGCCAGGGACGCAAAATCTTGCTCTATTCCGCTTATGAAATGCAGCGCGTCATGCTCGGCTCGGCCAGCAATTGGGCCACGGTCGCCGCGCGCATACTCGACAATCCTGCCCTGCCGATGGGCTATTTCGGCATGGGCCCGGCCGCCGCCAGCGCGCTGAAGGTGTTCGCGCACCTTTATGAAGATCGCGGCAAGCCCGGTTTCGATATCCAGCCGGTGGAAGTCGATGGGGAGGAATGGCCGGTTTCGGAAACCGTGGTGCTGGAAAAGCCCTTCGGCAGTCTGCGCCGCTTCGTGCGCGACGGCCTGCCCGCAGATGCCCCCAAACTGCTGATCGTCGCACCGATGAGCGGGCACTTTGCCACGCTGCTGCGCGGCACGGTGCAGCGGATGGTGCAAAACCAGCAGGTATGGATCACCGATTGGGCCGATGCCCGGCAGGTGCCGCTCGAGGCGGGCCAATTCGATCTGGACGATTACATCGATTACCTGATCGAATTCCTGCAATTCCTGGGGCCGAAAACGCATATCCTTGCGGTGTGCCAGCCCTCGGTCCCCGCCTTTGCTGCTACCGCAGTAATGGCGGCAGCGAAGGATCCCTGCCGCCCGGCCACGCTCACCATGATGGGCGGCCCGATCGATACCCGCGCGTGCCCTACCAGCGTGAACGATCTGGCGATGGACAAGCCGCTGAGCTGGTTTGAAGGCAATGTGGTCGCCACCGTGCCGTTCAGCTATCCCGGCGCTGGGCGCAAGGTCTATCCCGGCTTCCTGCAGCTGGCGGGCTTCATCTCGATGAACCTGGCTGACCACATGATGAGCCATTACGAAATGTTCAAGCACATGACGATGGGCGATCACGACAGCGCCGAACGCACGCGGCAGTTCTACGACGAATATCTGTCGGTTTGCGACATGACGGCCGAATTCTACCTGCAGACGGTCCACCACGTGTTCAAGGAGCATTCGCTGCCCAAGGGCGAATTCGTCCATCGCGGCAAGGCGATCGATCCCGATGCCATCCGCGACACCGCGCTGCTGGCGATCGAAGGCGAACTGGACGATATTTCGGGCATCGGCCAGACCCGCGCCGCGCTCGGTCTGGCCGCACATCTGCCCAAGGCGCAAAAGAAGTATCACCTCGCCCGCGATTGCGGCCATTACGGCATCTTCAACGGCAGCAAATGGCGCAATGATATCGCTCCGGTCGTGGAAGCCTGGATGCGCGCCAACGGCTGATCGGGCACCCGGCCTTGCCTTTGCGGCGCTTCACACAGGATTGATCGCGGAACGGGGCGCGGGGCGGGTGTCGTCGGGCATTTGCGCCGCCGCCGGGCGCCCTGGGGCCTTGCGTCGCAACCGCCACTGGCTCCACAGCGCGCATTGCATCGCGATCAGCAGGAACATGAACGATTGATAGGCGATCCCGACAAAGGCCGCGCCGACCAGAAAGATCAGCTGCGCGTGTTGCAGCGCGGTGGCAAGATCGTGCATCCACACATCGCGGTCCGCGCGGCGCGGCGCTTCGCGGCGGCGGATACGTTCCATCTGCCACAGCCCCAGCCCGTGCAGCGCCAGCCACAGCGCCAGCCCCGGCCAACCCTGTTCGCCCAGCATTTCGAAATAGGAAGAGTGATAGGCGCGTGCGCTGTCTGTCACTTGCGAATAGCTGATCCGGCGGTTGTTGCCTGCTCCTGAAACTTCGGCCAGCTGATAGGTAAAGCTGTTGGCGCGATAGGCATCGAAACCGCCGCCCAGCGGATGTTCCTTCGCGTATTCATAGGTCCACTTCCACACCTCGATCCGGGTGGAGGCGCTCTCGTCGCCGCGAAAACCGGTGATCGTGCCCATCCGTTCGGTAAATTCCTGCGGCAGGAACGGCAGCGCAACCAGCATCGCGGCGCCTGCCAGCGCGGCAAAGGCAAACCGGTGGCGCACCTGCCGCATCAGCAGCACGCCGAGCACCGCAATGCACACCAGCCCGGTGCGGGCATTGGTGCCGATGGGAATCAGCAGGCAGGAAAAGATCAGCGCCGCGCAAAACAGCCAGACCGCGCGGCCGGGCGGAAACAGGCTGCCGCGCCGGGCCAGGAACAGCACCAGCGGAATGGTGGCGATGGCGGCGGTGGAAATAATCGAGCCTTCGTAAATGCCCGAATTATCGTCCACCAGCAGCGTCAGCGTGCCGTATCCGCCACCGCCGAACACGGTCTTTATCCCGCCGTTGATGGCAATCGCGCCGATCGCCAGCGCGAACACCAGCACCGCCGATTCGAGCCGCAGGCGGGTGCGCAGCGTCAGCGGCAGGAAGGCGGCGAAGAACATGCTCTTCCACACCCAGGTCCATTTCTCCCACGCCGAATCCTGAAACGCCGCGCCCAGCGTGGTGTATCCGCACCACGCCAGCAGCGCCACGATCAGCGCCTGGCGCAGGGTGAAACGGCTATTGTGCTTGCTGTCGAGCACCACATAGCCGGCAAAGGCGGCGATGAAGGTGACCAGCGACAGGTGCAGGCTGGTGATGATGCCCCAGCCGATTTCCTGCGGCGAAACGATATCGACATAGATATACAACAGCACCCAGATGAACGGGCGCCGGAAACCCAGCGCCAGAATCGCGCCGATGAAGGCGAGGAGGACCAGATCACGCATCGGCGGCCGGTTCCTCGCCCGCGTCTGCAGGTGCGCGATCCTTCAGCCACGGACGCGAGGCTTCGATGATGGCCGCGTCCTCGTGATCCAGATCGTCGCGGAACAACAGCTTCCACGCGGCAAGCAGGATCAGGCCGTGGCTCAAAAGGATGGTGAAAATGTCGATCAAGGATTGCGGGTCCGGCAGCTGTCTGGCCTTTGCCTTTACCGCCAAGCTCTTGACGCGGCGTTAAGCAAGATGTGGCAGATGCGCGAGCGATGACCCGGATATTGCACGTTCTCGATCATTCGCTGCCATTGCACAGCGGCTATACCTTCCGCACCCGCGCGATCATGCGCGCACAGCAGGCGCAGGGGCTGGAGGTGCGCGGGATTACCGGCCTCAGGCATACCGCCGATGGCCCGCCGGTGGAACAGGTGGACGGGCTGACATTCCACCGCACACAGGGCCGTGCGCAGGGGCCTGCGGGATTGAAGGAATGGCGCGAGATCGGGGCCTTGGCCGATGCCATCGTGGCGCTGGCGCAAGACTGGCGGCCCGATCTGCTGCACG
>JBGSLI010000494.1:0-4775 GCA_041740775.1 Alteraurantiacibacter sp.
CGCGGCCGGCGGCACGGCGGCGCGCTGGCGCACCCCGCGCGAAACGGTGGATTTCATCAATGGCCTGCAACGCTGGGCGCTGGAAGATACGCGCCTTGGCATTCCCGTGTTGCTGCACGAGGAATCGCTGCACGGCTATATGGCCACGCAGGCCACCATGTTTCCGCAGGCGATCGCGCTTGAAGGAACCTTTGACACCGATCTGATGCACCGCGTGCAATCGGTGATCGCCCGCGAAGTGCGCGCGCGCGGCGTGCCGCTGGTGCTTTCGCCGGTGGTCGACAATGTGCGCGATCCGCGCTGGGGCAGGATCGAGGAAACCTGGGGCGAAGATCCCTTTCTGTGCGGCGAAATGGGCGTGGCGGCGGTGGAGGGCCTGCAGGGACCGGGCAAATTCGAAAAGCTCGGCCCCGGCAAGGTCTTTGCCACGCTGAAGCACATGACCGGCCACGACCAGCCCGAAGCGGGCAACAACATCAGCCCGGCGCAGATCAGCGAACGCGAATTGCGCGAGAATTTCTTCCCCCCTTTCCGCGAAGTCGTGCAGCGCACCAGCGTGGGCGCGGTGATGCCCAGCTATAACGAAATCGACGGCGTGCCCAGCCACGCCAACCGCTGGCTGCTGGGCGATGTGCTGCGCGGCGAATGGGGCTTTGATGGCGTTATCGTCAGCGATTACGGCGGGGTGCATGAACTGGCCACGCTGCACCATGTCGCCACCGGTCTGGAGGATGCGGCACAGCAGGCGTTGCGCGCCGGGGTGGATAGCGAACTGCCCGAAGGAATGGCCTTTGCAACGCTGGTGGAAGCGGTAGAAGCCGGGCGAATTCCGGCAGAGCTGATCGATACCTCCTGCGCCCGCATGCTGGCATTCAAATTCCGCTGCGGCCTGTTCGAAAATCCCTTTGGCAGCCATGAGGAAACCGAACGTCTTACCGGCAACGCCGAGGCGCGCGCGCTGGCGCAGGAAGCAGCGCGCAAATCCATGTGCCTGCTCACCAACAATGGCGCGCTGCCGCTTGACGCGCGCGCCATGGGCCGGGTGGCGGTGATCGGCCCCAATCACGCCATCGCCCGCCTTGGCGGCTATTCCAGCGTCCCCCGGCAAGCGATCAGCCTGATCGATGGGCTGAGGCAACTGGCCCCGCAGGCCGATTTCGTTACGGCGCAGGGGGTGTTCATCACCACCAGCGAAGACCGTTCGCAGGATCTGATCCAGCTTGCCGACCGGGCCGAAAACCTGCGCCTGATCGCCGAAGCGGTGGAAGTGGCGCGAACGGCGGACACCATCGTGCTGGCCATCGGCGATACCGAACAGACCAGCCGCGAAGGCTTTGCCGCCAGTCATCTGGGCGACCGCACCGATATCGATATCGTGGGCGAGCAGAACGAACTGATAGATGCGCTGGCGGCATTGGGCAAACCGCTGATCGTGTGCGCGATAAACGGCCGCCCGCCGAGCTGGCCCAATGTGGTGGCAAAAGCTGATGCCTTGCTGGAGTGCTGGTATCCGGGGCAGGAAGGCGGGCTGGCGATGGCAGAAGCACTGCTGGGCCACATCAATCCGGGCGCAAAGCTGCCGGTCAGCGTGGTGCGCAACGAAGGGCAGATTCCGCTGTTTTACAACCGCAGGCCATCCAGCCGCCGCGGCTATCTGTTCGATGATGGTGCCCCGTTGTTCCCTTTCGGCCACGGCCTGTCCTATACCAGCTTTGCCATTTCCGCCCCACATCTGGCCAAAACCGGCTTTGCCGCCGACGAGGACATTCTTGTTGAGGTGGAAGTGACCAACACCGGCGCGCGCGCGGGCGACGAGGTGGTGCAACTGTATATCACCCGGCGCGAAGTTTCCGTTACGCGCCCGCTGCTCGAACTCAAGGGTTTCCAGCGCGTATCGCTGGCACCGGGAGAAAGCCGGAAACTGGCCTTCACGCTTACGCCGCGGCATCTGGCCTTCTGGAACCGCGAAATGAAGGAAGTGAACGCGCCGGGACCGGTTACGGTCCATGTGGGCGCATCTTCGGCTGCCGATGCGCTCAAAAGCGCGGAACTGATCGTTCTGTGACAGCAGTTGTGAAAGCAAACGCCAACGCAATCCCGCAGGCCGGTGGCCGCTACCGCTGGGCCATTTGCGCGCTGCTGTTCGCGGTTATCACCATCAATTATGTCGACCGGCAGGTGATCGGTGTGCTCAAGCCGATCATCGAGGAGGACATGGGCTGGTCCGAAGTCGATTACGGCAATATCGTTACCGCCTTCCAGGCCAGCTACGGCCTCGGCCTGCTGTTCGTCGGCCGCTGGCTCGACAAGGTGGGCACGCGCAGGGGCATGGCCATCGCCATCGCCTTGTGGAGCATTGCCGCCTGTTTCCACGCGGGCGCGCGCACCGTGCTGCATTTCATCCTTGCCCGCGTTGCGCTGGGGATTGCCGAAAGCGCGGCCTATCCCGGCGCGGTCAAATCGGTGGCCGAATGGTTCCCCCGGCGCGAGCGCGCGCTGGGCGTGGGATTCCTCAATGCCGGGGCCAATGTCGGCGTGCTGATGACGCCGGTTGTGGGGATCATGGTGGCGGGCATTTATGGCTGGCGCGCGGCATTCCTTGTTACCGGCGCTCTCGGCTTCATAGTGCTCGCCGCCTGGCTGCTGATGTTCCGCCAGCCGCAGGATCATCCCCGCGTCAGCACGCAGGAACTGGCCTATATCGGGCAGGACGGGGAAGACGCAGACGCTGCGCCGCTCAAATGGCGCGATGCGATCCGGCAGCGCCAGGCGTGGTATTTCATCTGCGCCAAGTTCTTCACCGATCCGGTGTGGTATCTGTTCCTGTTCTGGCTCCCCGATTTCCTCGCCCGCACGCAGGGGATGGAACTTTTCCCCACCGGAAACAGCGGCATTCTGGCCACTATCGGCCCGGCGCTGATCGGGGTCTATCTGCTGGCCGATATCGGTTCGATCCTGGGCGGCTGGCTTTCCGGCCATTTCATCAAGCGCGGCTGGACCATCAACCGCGCGCGCAAGACCACGCTGTTGCTGGCGGCGCTGTGCGCGGTGCCGCTGATGTTCGTCGCCTCCATCCAGAATACGCTGGTGGTGGTGGTGCTGATCGGGCTGGGCACCGCAGGGCATCAGGCCTTCAGTTCCAACATCTTTGCGATGATAAGCGATCTTTATCCGCGCCGCGCGGTGGCGACGATTGCCGGAATGGGCGGGCTGGCAGGTTCGGTGGGCGGGATATTGATCGCGCAGGCCACCGGCTGGACGCTGGAACTGACGGGTTCCTACCTGCCGATCGTGATCTATGCCGGGCTTGGCTATCTCATCGCCTTTGCCGCCATTCAATTGCTGGTGCCGCGGATGGAACCGGCCGCGCTTGCGCAATCCGAAAACGCTGGAGAATGAAGTGAATCTTATTGACACCTGGTCGCGCCGTGAAACGCTGGCGGGGATGATCGCGCTTGGTGCTGCGGCCTGTTCGCCAAATGCGTCCGCCAACCCGCCCCTCGCCGCCACGCCGGGCGGGGCAGCCGATGCGATGCCCTTGCCATCGCTCGACACGCTGGCAAGGCGTTCGGGCCGGAGGTTCGGCAGCGCGGTTGCCTATAACAGCCGCACGATGGATTCTGCATCGGTGCAGAACTCGCAATATGCGCGCATCCTTGCCGATGAATGCAGCCTGGTGGTTGCCGAAAACGAAATGAAGTGGCAGGCGCTGCGGCCCGGCCCCGGCAGCTATGATTTCGACCGGTTTGATGCGATTGTCGCCTGGGCGCAGGCAAACGGCAAGGCGGTGCGCGGCCACACCTTGTTGTGGCATCGCCCGCAATGGTTTCCCGATTGGCTCAACAGCCATGATTTCGGGGCCAATCCGGTGCAGGAAGCCGAGCGGCTGCTGACCGATCACATCCGCACCGTCACCAGCCGTTATCGCGGAATTATTTCCAGCTATGATGTGATCAATGAAGCGATCGATCACGATACAAATCGCACCATCGAAACAAGCCTCAGCCGGGCGATGGGCAGCCCCGAAGCGGTGCTCGATCTGGCCTTCCATACCGCGCGCGAGCAGCTGCCCGATGGCGACCTGGTCTATAATGATTACATGAGCTGGGAACCCGCGCACGCCGCGCATGTCAATGATGTATTGCGCCTGCTGGAAGGGTTCCGTCGTCGTAATGTTCCGGTGGATGCGCTGGGAATCCAGTCACATATTGAGATACTCTCGGTCGATTCCGCCACCGGCGTCGGCCCCTATCGCGAACGCGAATGGCGCCGTTTCCTCGATGAAGTGGTGGCGATGGGCTACAAATTGCTGATCACCGAATTCGATGTAAAGGACAAGGCGCTGGCATCGGGCATTGCCGAACGCGATGCAAAGATCGCCGATTACACCCGCCGCTATTTCGACGTGATGCTCGATTATCCCGAACTGGGCGATGTGCTTGCATGGGGCATGGTGGACAAGTTCAGCTGGCTGCAAGGCTTTGCCCCGCGCGACGACGGGCTTGAAGTGCGCGGCACGCCCTATTCGAGCGATTACCAGGCCAAGCCGATGCGTGAGGTGATTGCGGCTGCCTTTGCTTCGGCCTCGACTGATCGAGCCTAGAGCGGCGTGCCGTGCGATCGCCACCGCCGGCAAAGGGTGGAAAGGAATGCCAATGCCGAGGCACAATTAATCTGCCCGGAGCGGGCCCAAATCCCTTTGGGACCACGCGCCAATCAATCGCCCTGCCGCCCGCGCCACCAGCCGTGATCGCCCTGCCCGTCGGCCACGCGGC
>JBGSLI010000495.1:0-4265 GCA_041740775.1 Alteraurantiacibacter sp.
CCAGATCGCCCGCAGCATCGGCCAGCGGCCAGCGCGGATTGCCCCAGCTCGGCCCCTGCTGCGCGCCGCCCTGCGCGGGAAGCTCGGGAAGGAAATTGCTCGGTTCGTTACCCATGATGCACCCCGTGAATTCCCGCGAAGGCGGGGTTCTTATGCTGCGAGACACAATTGTGAATCCCCGCGAAGGCGGGGATCTCTACCTGCTCCGCGACACTCATAAAATCTCTCCGGAAAGATCGCGCCATTCGGGATTGCGTTCCTCGATGCGCTTTACTTTCCAGGCCCGGTTCCATTTCTTCATCCTGAATTCCGCCAGCCGGGCATCGTGCAGATTTTCGAAGTATTCAAACCAGACAAGCAAGACACAATTGTATTTGCGTGTGAAGCCGGGAACCGCGCGGCTGCGATGCTGGTCGATTCGCGTAGCCAGATCGCTGGTGCAGCCAAGGTAGACCACGCCGCCGGGTTTGTTTGTAAGGATGTAGACATATCCTTGCTTCATCCAGTTCCCTTTGAGGCACCAGGTCCCCGCCTGTGCGGGGACTCACACGCCTGTTACCTCACACCAGTTCCTTCAGCAGCGCATCGAGCGTGGTGCCCAGTTCGCTGGGCGATTGCGCCACGCGGATGCCGGCATCTTCCATTGCCGTGATCTTGCTGTCCGCATCGCCCTTGCCGCCCGAGACGATCGCGCCGGCATGGCCCATGCGGCGGCCGGGAGGGGCGGTGCGTCCGGCGATGAAGCCGACCATCGGCTTGGACCGGCCCTTAGCCGCTTCCGCCTTGATGAATTGGGCCGCTTCCTCCTCCGCAGAACCACCGATCTCACCGATCATGATGATCGACTTGGTCTCATCGTCGGACAGGAACAGGTCGAGCACGTCGATGAAATTGGTGCCGTTCACCGGATCGCCGCCGATGCCCACCGCAGTCGTCTGGCCGAGGCCCACGGCGGTGGTCTGGTGGACTGCCTCATAGGTGAGCGTGCCTGAACGCGAGACGACGCCGACGGTGCCCTTCTGGAAGATCGAGCCGGGCATGATGCCGATCTTGCATTCGCCCGGAGTCAGCACGCCGGGGCAATTGGGGCCGATCAGCCGCGATTTGGTGCCGGAAAGCGCGCGCTTGACCATCACCATGTCCATCACCGGAATGCCTTCGGTGATGCAGACGATCAGTTCGATCTGCGCTTCGATGGCTTCAAGGATGGAGTCCGCTGCAAAGGGCGGCGGAACGTAGATCACGCTGGCGGTAGCGCCGGTTGCCTTCGCGGCTTCTGCCACGGTGTTGAACACCGGCAGGCCGATATGCGTGGTCCCGCCTTTGCCGGGCGTGACGCCTGCAACCATCTGCGTCCCGTAATCGAGCGCCTGCTGGGTGTGGAAGGTGCCGGTTTCACCGGTCATGCCTTGCGTGATGACCTTGGTTGATTTGTTTACGAGGATGGACACTTGCTTCTCCTGTGTGCGTCCCCGCGTAGGCGGGGATCACGGGCCAACAGGCCGGACGATGCCGACCGAGGTCCCCGCCTTTACGGGGCTCACGACTTACTTCAGGCTTTCGTCAATCGCCTTGCACGCCACCAGCAGTTCCTCGACCGCCTCGACGCTCACCTTGAGGTTGTTCGCTTCCTCGTCCGAGAGCGAAATCTCGATCACGTCCTCGATCCCGCCCGCACCGATCACGCAGGGGACGCCGACATAGAGCCCGTCCACGCCGTATTTGCCCTCGACATGGGCAGCGCACGGCAGGATGCGCTTCTGGTCGCCCAGATAGGCTTCGGCCATCGATATGGCGCTGGTGGCGGGGGCGTAATAGGCGCTGCCGGTCTTGAGCAGGCCGACGATCTCGCCGCCACCCGCGCGGGTGCGCTTGACGATTTCGCCGAGGCGGTCTTCGGAAATGCCCTTGATCTTGGCCATGTCGGCCACCGGGATGCCGTTTATCGTCGAATAGGACAGCACGGGCACCATCGTGTCGCCATGCCCGCCGAGCACGAAGGCGTTAACGTCCTTCACGCTGACGCCGAATTCCCACGCGAGGAAAGTGGCAAAGCGCGCCGAGTCCAGCACGCCGGCCATGCCGACAACCTTGTGCGGCGGCAGGCCGGAAAATTCGCGCAGCGCCCAGACCATCGCGTCGAGCGGGTTGGTGATGCAGATCACGAAAGCATCGGGCGCGTGGTCCTTGATTCCCGCGCCGACCGACTTCATCACGCCAAGGTTGATACCCAGCAGATCGTCGCGGCTCATCCCCGGCTTGCGGGCGATCCCGGCGGTGACGATGATGACGTCGGCCCCGGCGATATCGGCAATGTCATTGGTGCCGGTGATGCGCGCGTCAAAGCCTTCGATCGGGCCACACTGGTTCAGATCCAGCGCCTTGCCCTGCGGCAATCCTTCGGCAATGTCGAACAGGACGATATCGCCCATTTCCTTCTTCGCTGCGAGGTGGGCGAGCGTGCCGCCGATCATGCCTGCGCCGATCAGCGCGATTTTCTTGCGTGCCATAAGAGAACCGGGTGTCCTTTGTGCCTCGGGCGCATCCACAAGACCATGCCGACACTCAGCCATGCGCCCCGGAGGGGCCGCGCGCCGGATTCGCTGCCTGCCCTAGAACCGCACAAAGGGCATTGCAACAGGCAATAGGCAATTGTTTTTGCAACAAGTTCGCATTAGCAATAATGCGCATTGGATTGAGAGTTTGCGCGCGTTCCTGAACGATTACGCATTGTTACGGCAATCGTTCCCCGCGCTATCCCGCTTTGCGCGCCGGTGCGGGCGAAACCGCCGCGCCGCGCCTTTCCGCCTCTTCCGCCAGCATCATCGCTGCCGTATAATCGGGCACTGCGCGGCTGAAGTGCCAGCCCTGGCCCAGCGTGCAGCCCGCCGCCCTTGCGCCCAGCACCTGATCGATCGTTTCCAGCCCCTCGGCGACGATTTCCATGCCCAGCGTCTGCCCCATTTCGGCCACCGCGCGGATCACCGCATCGCTGCGCGGCCCGCTGCTTGCGCCCGATATCAGGCTGCGGTCCAGTTTCAGCGTACTGAAGGGATAGTGATGGATATGGCGCAGCGAGGAATGGCCGGTGCCGAAATCATCGAGCGCGAAACGCACCCCGTGCTGCGCCAGTTCGTGCATGAAGGCGGCGGTGCCCGGATCGTCTTCCACAAACAGCGCTTCGGTGACTTCGAGCTCCAGCCGCGCGGGATCGAGCCGTGCCTCGGCCAGCGCGGCAAGGATGCCCGCCGCCGCGCCGGGTGCCTTGATCTGCACCGGGGAAAGGTTCACCGCCAGCCCCACATCACCGGGCCAGCCGTTGGCAATCCGGGCGGCTTCGGCGGTGATCCAGTTTCCCAGCGCAATGATGAGGCCGGTTTCCTCGGCCACCGGGATGAAGTCATCGGGTTGAATCTCGCCCTTTGCGGGATGGATCCAGCGCACCAGTGCTTCGAACGCGCGGATGTGGCCGGATTCAAGATCGATGATCGGCTGGAAGGCGATCGTCAGATCATCGCGTTGCAGCGCGGTGCGCAGATCGGCCTCGATTTCCTTCCTGCGCACCATGTCGCGGGTCATCGCTTCGGCGAAGAAACGCACCGCGTTCCTGCGGGTGGATTTGGCGTGATAAAGCGCCAGATCGGCGGCCTCGGCCAGCGTGCCCGGCCCTGCTGCATCGTCGGGCATCAGCGCCGCGCCCAGCCATGCACCGCCGGCGATGCGATGTCCGGCAATCCGCATCGGCTGCGCGGCGGCATCGGCAATGGCGGTGGCCAGAAGTTCGGCCTGGCTGCGCGAAGCCACGCGCGCGGCGATCAGGAATTCGTCAGTGGCAAAGCGCGCGAGCGCGGCCTGCGGCGGGGCTTCCTGCCTGATCCGCTTCGCCATCGTCTGCAGCACTTCATCGCCGGTCCGGTGGCCGAGCAGATCGTTGGTCTGCTTGAAACCGCGCAGGTCCATCCACATCAGCACCAGCTTTTCGCCCGGCGCCAGATTCTGCGCCAGTTGCGCCAGCGCAAGATCGAAGCCGATACGATTGGCAAGCCCCGTTACCGGATCGATGCGCGCCTGTTCGCGCAGCGCTTCGGCCTCCTGCCGGGCGCCGCGGGCTAGATCACGCTGTTCGTGAAAGACGCGAATGATCGCCTGGCATCCCAGCAACAGCGCCAGCGCCACCGCCGCCAGCGCCAGCAAGCGGGCGGTGGCGGGAAGATCGGCCAGCGCCATGCCTGTGCCCAGCACCAGCACCAGCATCACCAGCAGAT
>JBGSLI010000496.1:0-6711 GCA_041740775.1 Alteraurantiacibacter sp.
CCGAACTGCATCGGGAGGATGCCGCCTGGGCCGTGTGAGGCCGGTGCCGCAACAATCGCGCGCGACCGGCTTGACCGTCGCGCGCGACACCCCTAAGTGCGCCGCTCCATCGCGTGTGGCCCCTTCGTCTAGCGGTTAGGACGCGGCCCTTTCACGGCTGAAACACGGGTTCGATTCCCGTAGGGGTCACCACCGATGGCGCGCTGCGGGCGCGTTGTTCCGAAAAGGCGGAAGACTTTGCCCCCGGATTACTCAGGCCCCTTCGTCTAGCGGTCAGGACGCGGCCCTCTCACGGCTGAAACACGGGTTCGATTCCCGTAGGGGTCACCACCGCAGGATTGGTCCGGTCGGGTAAAAATAATTACCGCCCGCGCGCTGGAAAATGTCACACAACTGTGGCTATGCCCGCCATCATGCAGGGGCGCTTCAATCCGGTCGCAGGTATCGTCATCGCCGCCTTGTGCGGTATCGCGCTGTTGCTGGCCGGGGTCGATCCGTGGCTGGTGCTGGCGATACTGACGGTGTGGATCGCCACCTTCTGGATCGCCGCTCCGCCACCCCTGCCCGAGCCCGAAGCCCGACCCGAAGGGCTCACCATCACCCAATCGGGGATGCGCGATCTGATCGAACATTCGGGATTGCCGGTGCTGCTGCTCGACCGGAACCGCATCATCGTGGCCAATGCACAGGCGCGTGAGGAGATCGGACGGCACATTCTGGGCCAGGATGCCCGCGTCGCGCTGCGCCATCCCGCCGCGATCGATCTGCTCGCCCGCGCCCATGGCGGCAGCACCACCGTGCAGGGGCTGACCGGACCAAAAAGCAACTGGCAGATGAGCTGCCAGAAGATCGACGCACGCTATAGCCTGGTGGAACTGATCAACCGCACATCCGAAGCCGATGTCAGCCGCGCGCATACCGATTTCGTCGCCAATGCCAGCCACGAATTGCGCACCCCGCTGGCCTCGATCATCGGCTATATGGAAACGCTGCAGGACGAAGGCGAACGCCTGCCGCCCGAACAGAACGCACGGTTCTATTCCACCGTATTGCGCGAGGCGCGGCGGCTGCAATCGCTGATCGAGGATCTGATGTCGCTGAGCCGGGTCGAGGCCGAAAAGCACGATCAGCCGCGTGATCGGCTGGAACTGTCGCGGCTGGTGCAGCAGGCCGCGCGCGACGGGGCCGGGCCGGACCGGCTCGAACGGCTGGATTTCCGCATTGCCACGGGCGATATCCATGTGCGCGGCGATCACCGGCAGCTGGAACAGCTGGTCCGCAATCTGGTCGACAATGCGATGAAATACGGCGCGGCGGATGAATCGGTGACGGTGGAGCTGGAGCACGGCGAACGCGACATGGCGTTGCTGCGCATCGTCGACCGCGGCGAAGGCATTGCTGCCGAACACCTGCCCCATCTCACCCGCCGTTTCTACCGCACCGATCCCGGCCGCAGCCGCGCGGCGGGCGGCACCGGGCTGGGGCTGGCGATCGTCAAACACATTGTCGAACGCCATCGCGGGCGGCTGGATATCGACAGCAAATTGGGCGAGGGAACCACGGTTACCGTGCGCCTTCCGCTCGCCCCCGCCGAATGAAAAGCGATCCTTGCCCGCGCTGGCGCTTCATCTTTACCCACAGGCAAATCCTCAGATGTCACAAAAGTGCAATGTCACAAATCTAGGGGCCGCGGTCACATATAGGACATGTGACGATTGTGAGACAGAGTTTGCGCACCCTCCCCCTGCTGCCGCTGGCGGCGATTATGCTCCCCTCCATTCCCGCGCAGGCGCAGGATCGCGAGGTGGACGAATTGCGCGCGCAGGTGGCGCAGCTCACTGCGCAGCTGGAGGTGCTTTCGGCCCGGCTGGACGATCTGGAGAGCGAAGAGGCCCAAGTCGCGGCGGCATCTCCGGCCGCCGCCTCCGTCGTCCCTCCCGTCATTCCGTCGGTTACCGCCGGATCGGAAACCCGGATCAGCTTGGGCGCTGCCCCCGAAGTGGAAAACGCGCAAGGCTTCTCGTTCAAGCCCTTCGGCCGCCTGATGATCGATGCAGGCGCGACTTCGCTGCCCGGCTCGATCGCCGCCGAAGATGGCTTCGGGCAGGAAATCCGCCGCGCAAGGCTGGGGGTGGAAGGCGCGGTTCCAGGTGGCTTCGGATACAAGATGGAAGTCGATTTCGCGGGCAATGAGGTGGAGATCACCGACGCGATCCTGACCTATGAGGCGGGCAATGTCGATTTGACCGTGGGCCAGCACAATGCCTTCCAGTCGCTGGAGGAACTGACCAGCAGCCGGTTTACCTCCTTCATCGAACGCGCCGCCTTTACCGATGCTTTCGGATTCGAACGGCGGCTGGGCATTTCGGCACAATATGGCGCGGGCGACGTGCTGGTGCAGGGCGGCGTGTTCACCGCCAATATCGATGATCTGCCCAATGACAGCTGGGGCGTGGATGGGCGCGCAGTCTATTCCCCCAGGCTGGGCAATACGCAATTGCATGTGGGCGGATCGCTGCATTACCGCGATCTGGAAGGTGCCTCTGCGGTGCGATACCGGCAGCGCCCGCTGGTCCACTTCACCTCCACCAGGCTGATCGATACCGGCAGCATCGGTGCGCGCAGCGAATTTGGCGCAGGGGTGGAATTCGCTGCGATTCGCGGACCGCTCCATCTGGCGGCGGAAGGCTATCGGCAGGAAGTGGGCCGCACCGCCGGGCTGGACGATGTCTCCTTTCACGGCGGATATATCGAAGCCGGGCTGTTTCTGACGCCGGGCGACAGCCGTGGCTATCGCGGCGCGCGGTTCAATCGCACGCGCCCGGCGCGCGCGGTGGGCGATGGCGGGATCGGCGCGGTGCAGGTGAATCTGCGCTACGATTATCTCGATCTCAACGCAGGCCCGATCACCGGCGGGACGCAGAACGGCCAGTTCGCATCATTGATCTGGACCACCACCGCCTTCACCCGCTTCCAGATCAATTACGGCAGGCTGGAATATGACGATGCAGCCATCGCGCTGGCTTCGGGAGAACGCGATTATAGCGCCGATACCATCGGGGTGCGCGCCGAATTCGATTTCTGATGGAATACCAGACCTGTTCCCGGCCGATATAAGACCGTGGTGTGACGCAATTCTGTCGCATGACGGTAATAGGGGGCCAATAGATCAACACCAAGCCAATGGGGCATTTGACCATGAAGAAGTTTTCCATCGCCGTTTTCGCACTGGCCGCAACCAGCCTTTCCGCCTGTGGCGGGCAGGATAGCGCGGGCGGCAACAGCCGCGACGCCATCCACGCGATCGGTTCCTCCACCGTCTATCCCTTCGCCACGCGCATTTCGGAAACCTTCAGCCGCGAACATCCCGATTTTCCCGCCGCCAATATCGAATCGATCGGCACCGGCGGCGGCATCGCCACCTTCTGCCAGGGCACCGGATACGCAACTCCAGACATCGCCAATGCCTCGCGCCGGATGAAGCTGAGCGAATTTGAAACCTGCCAGGCCAATGGCGTCGCCGAGATCGTCGAAATCCAGATCGGCATGGACGGCATCGCCTTCGCTTCGGCGCAGGGCGGCATCACCATGAATCTGACGCCCGAAATCGTCTATCGCGCGATCGCCGCCAATCCCTATGGCGAGGCGCAGACCAGCCAGACCTGGAACGATGTCGATCCCTCGCTGCCCGATCTGCCGATCCTGGTCTATGGCCCGCCCTCCACCTCGGGCACGCGCGATGCGCTGGCAGAACTGGTGCTCGAAACCGGCTGCGATGCCAATCCTGCGATGGAAGCGTTGAAAGACGAGGACGAGGAACGCCACGACCGGATCTGCACCGAAGTGCGTTCGGACGGCAAATATGTCGATCAGGGCGAGCAGGACAATCTGATCGTGCAGAAGATCGAAGGCAATCCCAATGCGGTCGGTATCTTCGGCTATTCCTATCTGGAGGCCAATGTCGATCGGGTGCAGGGCCTGCCGATGAACGGGGTCGCCCCCACCTACGACAATATTTCCAGCTTCGCCTATCCCGGCGCGCGCCCGCTGTTCATCTATCTCAAGAAGGAACACATCGGCATCATCCCCGGACTTGAGGAATTCCTCGCCACCTGGGTTGCCAATTGGGGTGATGGTGGGCCACTGGCAGAAATCGGCCTCGTCACGAATCGCGGTGAGGTGCTGGAACGGATGACCGCGGCCACCACCCAATTGCCGGTGCTGACCGCCGAAGATCTGCAATAGGGGCCTGAACGCTTACGATGTCACCAGCCTTGCCGCTTCTCCTTGCCCTCGGGCTCGGGCTTGCCGGTTGGCTGGTGGCCCGGGCGCGCGCGTGGACGTTCAAACGCAACGCGCCGCACGGGCGGATCGCCGCGCTGCCCAGCTATCATGCCTGGTATGCCGCGCTGTGGATCGCCGTGCCGCTGCTGCTGTGGTTCCTGCTGTGGAACACGATTTCCCAGCAATTGGTATTCTCGCACGTTCTCGCCAGCCCCGAAGCGGCATCGCTTCCCGATTTCGGCCTGCGCCGCGATGCCATGCTGATCGAGGCGCGCAACATTGCCGATGGCAGCGCAGGCCGCGTTCTCAACGAGGAATCCTACGCGCTGGCCGAAAATTTCCGGCAAGCGATGGCGCGTTACAACACCATCGGCATCATCGTGGGGCTGCTGATCGCTTCCGCCGGGGCGGCCTGGGCGTTCCTGCGGCTGAAGCCCGATTTCGCCGCGCGAACAAGGGTGGAACGGCTGGTGCTGGCCGCGCTGCTGATCGCCTCGCTCGTGGCGATCCTGACCACGCTCGGCATATTCGTGACGCTGGTGTTCGAAACGGTGCGCTTTCTCGGCATGGTCTCGCCGGTGGATTTCCTGTTCGGCACGCAGTGGAATCCCGATCCGATGAGCACGTCCACCAGTCCGGACGGGGATCGTTACGGCGCCATCCCGCTGTTCTGGGGCACGCTGTTCATCGGCGCGATCATCGCCATGATCGTGGCCATTCCGCTGGGCATGATGAGCGCGATCTACCTCACCCAATACGCCGATCCTCGCCTGCGCAGCTGGGTGAAGCCGGCGCTGGAAATTCTCGCTGGCGTGCCCACAGTGGTTTACGGCTATTTCGCCGCGCTCACCATTGCCCCCTTCATCCGCGATCTGGCAACATCGGCGGGCTATGCCAATGCGTCGAGCGAAAGCGCGCTGGCCGCCGGATTGGTGATGGGGGTGATGATCATTCCCTTCGTCTCCTCGATGGCAGATGATTCGATCGCCGCCGTGCCGCAGGCGATGCGCGATGGTTCGCTGGCGATGGGGGCAACCACCAATGAGACGATCCGCCGGGTGATCGTGCCCGCCGCGCTGCCCGGCATCGTGGGCGGGGTGATGCTGGCGGTGAGCCGCGCGATCGGCGAAACCATGATCGTAGTGATGGCCGCTTCCACCGCCGCCAATCTTTCCGCCAACCCCCTCGAATCGATGACCACGTTGACGGTGCAGATCGTGGCCTTGCTAACGGGCGAAGGCAGTTTCGATCACCCGGCAACGCTGGCCGCCTTCGCGCTGGGGTTTGTGCTGTTTCTGGTGACACTGGCGCTCAATTTTATCGCCCTGCGCGTGGTAAAGAGGTTCCGCGAAGCCTATGAATGATCGCCCCCTCTCTGCCAAAGTGGCCCCCACCCGCACCCCCGCCTTCGACGCGCGGCTGAAAAAGCGTTACGCGGCCGAACGGCGGTTCAAGGCGTTGGGCCTGTCGGCGATCGTGTTTTCGATCGCGGTGCTGTTCTTCCTGCTCGGCACGATGACGCTGAACGGCATCGGCGGGTTTCAGCGCAGCGAAATGAAAGTGCCGATCGATTTCCCCGCCATGGGCCTTTCGATGAACGCGCAAATCGCCGATGAGCGCGAAGCGGTGCAACGCCTCAGCAGCCAGGGCCTGCGCGAAGTTGTCCAGTTCAGCGCCGAGGAAGCACTGGGAGAAGCCGCCGCGCAGCACCTCAATGGCGAGGCATGGCGGCAGGTGGCGCACGCGATCTATCTCGATCCCGGAATGCTCCAGCGCGAAGAAGAGTTCTGGCTGCCGGCGAGCGAGAGCCTCGCCAGCGCCTATTCGGGCGATGGCCAGCAGGATTTGCAGCCGCTCGCCCGGCAGCTGGCCGAAGACGGGCATCTGGCCGACAGGTTCGATGCGGGCTTCCTTTCCCGCGCCGACGCCACCGATCCACAGCTGGTGGGCATCTGGGGAGCGCTCAAGGGCTCGATCCTGACGATGATTGTTACCCTGCTGCTGGCCTTTCCCATCGGCGTGTCGGCAGCACTTTATCTGGAAGAATACGCGCCCAAGAACCGCTGGACCGATGTGATCGAGGTTTCGATCAACAATCTGGCGGCGGTGCCTTCGATCATTTTCGGCCTGCTGGGCATGGCGGTGTTCCTGTGGATATTCCCCAGCTATCGCTCCGCCCCGCTGATCGGCGGGATGACGCTGGCGCTGATGACGATGCCGGTGATCGTGATTTCCGGGCGCAACGCGATCAAGGCGGTGCCGCCGTCGATCCGCGATGGCGCGTTGGCGGTGGGGGCATCGCGGGTGCAGGTGGTGTTTCACCATGTGCTGCCGCTGGCGCTGCCCGGCATCCTTACCGGCACCATCATCGGCATGGCGCGCGCGCTGGGCGAATCCGCGCCGCTGCTGCTGATCGGGATGCGCGCC
>JBGSLI010000497.1:0-4063 GCA_041740775.1 Alteraurantiacibacter sp.
GCCGCGCCGGTCTCGCGCGTCAGTGGTTGGTGGCCGCGCAGATTGTCCAGCGCGGCGAAGATGGCCTGCGGTTCGATCGCAGCGTGTGGCGAAACCGGGGGCAGGGGGCGGGCGACGGCTTCGAGATTCTCGATCCCGCACAGCCCGCAGGAGGATTCGGCCACGCGGGCGCGAACGCGATCGGTCAGCTTTTCGATGCCGAGGCCGGTGAGCGCGGCGCGCACGATCCAGCCGTGTTCCACCTCGGCCACCGCGATATCGGTGATATCCGCAGGGGTCTGCGCCAGCCCTTCGGTGAGGGCGAAGCCGCGCGCGAAATCTTCGAGGTCCGCCGGGGTGGCCATCATCACCGCATAGGAAAGGCCGTTGTATTCGAGCGCGACGGGGACTTCGGGAACGAAGCTGCGCGAGGTGAGGCTGGTGGTGCCGTCCGATTGGTATTCGATTGGTTCGGTCATTCGCGCATCCTTGCTCCTCCCCCTGGATGGGGAGGCTGGGTGGGGGTGTTCAACGACAGCCGACGTGGGAGCCCCCCCATGGGGAGGGGGGAAGATTCCTGACGCGCGCTCAGCTACCCCGCATCCGAATTGTGCAGATCGCCCACTTTGGAAAAATCGGTGGCGCGGGTTTGCGATCCGGGGTGGCCCTTTTCCGCCAGATGCGCGATCGCTTCGGCCGCGATCGGTTCCAGCGCGCTGCGATCGCTGGCGAGAATTGCGGCCTTCATGCGCGGGTCCCAGAAGCTTTCGATATGATCCGCCGTCGCCAGCACCGCCCTGTCGTGCCCGATGGCGACGAAATTGCGCGCGATCTGGTTGGCGAAGCGATTGAGCGTATCGAGCTGATTGCTGCTCATTCCGCCGGTTCCATTTCCTCGCCCGCGATCCGGCGGCTGCGCTCGGTCAGTTCCTGATAATCCTCCTGCCAATCGGTCGGGCCGTTGCTCGGCATCACCTGCACTGCGGTCACCTTGTATTCGGGACAATTGGTGGCCCAGTCCGAAAAATCGGTGGTGACTACATTGGCCTGCGTGGCGGGGTGGTGGAAGGTGGTATAGACCACGCCGGGCGCCACCCTGTCGGTCACCCTGACGCGCAGCGTGGTTTCCCCGGTGCGGCTGGCCAGCCTGGTCCAGTCGCCATCTTTCAGGCCCCGGTTTTCGGCATCGACGGGGTGCATTTCCAGCAGATCTTCGGGATGCCACACGGTATTGGCGGTGCGCCGCGTCTGCGCGCCGACATTGTATTGCGAAAGGATGCGCCCGGTGGTCAGCAGCAGCGGGAAGCGCGGCCCGGTCTTTTCATCGGTGGGCACGTAATCGGTCACCACGAACAGCCCCTTGCCGCGTACGAAGCCTTCGATGTGCATCACCGGCGAGCCGTCGGGATGCTTTTCATTCACCGGCCATTGCACGCTGCCGCGTTCCTGCAACAAGTCCCAGCTCACCCCGGCAAAGCTGCCGGTAAGCCGCGCGATCTCGTCGAGGATTTCGGCCGGGTGGGTGTAGTTCCACTTCGCCCCCAGCGCATTGGCGAGCAATTGGGTGACTTCCCAGTCCTCATAACCATTGGCCGGTTCCATCACCTTGCGCACCGGCTGGATACGGCGTTCGGCATTGGTGAAGGTGCCGTTCTTTTCGAGGAAGGTGCTGCCAGGCAGGAAGACATGCGCGTAATTGGCGGTTTCGTTCAGAAACAGATCGTGGACGATCACGCAATCCATTGCCGAAAGGCCGTCCGCCACGTGTTGGGTGTTGGGATCGGATTGGAGGATATCCTCGCCCTGAATGTAGATCGCCTTGAAGCTGCCATCCACCGCCGCATCAAGCATGTTGTTGATCCGCAGGCCGGGATTGGGATCGAGCGTGACGCCCCAGTCCTTTTCGAACAATTCGCGCGTGGCGGCGTCCGACAGGTGGCGATAGCCGGGCAATTCGTGCGGGAAGCTGCCCATGTCGCAAGCACCCTGGACATTGTTCTGCCCGCGCAGGGGATTCACCCCCACACCCTTGCGGCCGATATTGCCCGTTACCATCGCCAGATTGGCGATCGCCATCACGGTGGAGGAACCCTGCGAGTGTTCGGTCACGCCAAGCCCGTAATAGATCGCGGAATTGCCGCCCGTGGCATAAAGCCGCGCGGCTTCGCGCAGATCGCCTGCGGGAACGCGGGTGACCGGTTCAAGCGTTTCGGGCGAATGGCGTTCATCCGATACGAAGCGCGCCCAATCCTCATAGGCCTCGACATCGCAGCGCGCGCGGATGAAGTCCTCATCCGCCAGCCCTTCGGTGACGATTACATGCGCCATTGCGGTGAGCACGGCGACATTGGTGCCCGGCTGCAAGGGCAGGTGATAGGCCGCCTCCACATGCGGGGTGCGCACCAGATCGATGCGGCGCGGATCGATCACGATCAGCTTTGCCCCTTCGCGCAACCGCTTTTTCAACCGGCTGGCGAAGACCGGGTGGCCGTCGGTGGGGTTGGCACCGATCACCAGCGCGACATCGGTATGTTCGACGCTGTCGAAATCCTGCGTGCCCGCACTGGTGCCGAAGGTCGTCTTGAGCCCGTAGCCGGTGGGCGAATGGCACACCCGCGCGCAGGTATCGACATTGTTCGCGCCGAACACGGAACGGATCAGCTTCTGCACCAGATAGGTTTCTTCATTGGTGCAGCGGCTGGAAGTGATCCCGCCCAGCGCCATCGGCCCGTGTTCGGCCTTGATCGCGCTGATCCTGCCGGCGGTGAAAGCCAGCGCTTCCTCCCAGCTCACTTCGCGCCACGGCTGGTCGATGCTCTCGCGGATCATCGGCGACGTGATGCGATCCTTGTGGTTGGCATAGCCATAGGCGAAGCGGCCCTTGACGCAGGAATGCCCGCGATTGGCCTTACCGTCCTTGTAGGGCACCATCCGCACCAATTGTTCCCCGCGCATTTCGGCGCGGACGGTGCAACCCACGCCGCAATAGGCGCAGGTGGTGACAACGCTGCGTTCGGGCAGGCCGATCGCCTTGACGCTCTTTTCCTGCAAGGTGGCGGTGGGGCAGGCCTGCACGCAGGCGCCGCAGGAAACGCATTCGCTGGACAGGAAATCGTCGCCATCCTGCCCGGCAGAAACCATGCTGGCAAAGCCGCGCCCGTCGATGGTGAGCGCGAAGGTGCCCTGCACTTCGGAACACGCGCGCACGCAGCGGCTGCACACGATGCACTTGCTGGCATCGAAGGAGAAATAGGGATTGGAATTGTCGGTGGGGAGCGCGAGGTGGTTCTCTCCCGAATAGCCGTAACGCACATCGCGCAGGCCCACGGCGGCGGCCTGATCCTGCAATTCGCAATCGCCGTTAGCCGAACAAGTGAGGCAATCGAGCGGGTGATCGGAAATATAGAGTTCCATCACCCCCTTGCGCAGCTTCTCCAGCCGGGGGGTCTGGGTTTTTACCTGCATCCCTTGCGCCACCGGGGTGGTGCAGCTGGCAGGCGTTCCGCGCGCGCCTTCGATCTCAACCAGGCACAACCGGCACGAGCCGAAGGCCTTGACGTTATCGGTAGCGCAGAGCTTGGGAATGTCGCTGCCCGCTTCCGCTGCGGCGCGCATTACGCTGGTGCCCGCAGGCACGGTGACCTTGCGGCCATCAATGCTCAGCGTCACCGTCTCGCTCGCGGTGGAGGCGGGGGTGCCGAAATCCTCTTGCGGCTGGTATCCCATAGCTATCGCTCCATGCCTGCAAGATCGGCAGGCGTATTGATATTGGCTGGCGCATCCGGGCAGGCCACGGGCCGGGCGTTCACCGCCGCAGCAAAGGCGAGCATCGAGTGGCGTCCTTCACTCTGGAGGATGGCCGAAACGACGGATGCGTTGTCGCTTCTCCAATGCCCTATTACGGGCTGGGTTTCAAGATAGGCAGGCGGCGGGGAAAGGTCTGCCAGCAGCGATGGCGGGAGCAAAACCGAATCGACCCCGCAGGTCAGCACGCTGGCATAATCGCCATCCTGCGCAAACCGCAGCGCGGCGGCTATGCCGCCCAGCGGGCCCATATCGGCGCGCGGCCAATCAGGGATGGTGG
>JBGSLI010000498.1:0-16458 GCA_041740775.1 Alteraurantiacibacter sp.
GGCGTGGATTCACACCGATGCAGGCGGCCGCTCGGTGCAGGTGGACTGGGTGCGCGAAGGCGCGGTGCAGCAGGCGCTGCTGTTCGAAGCGCCGCCCTCCCGAAGCGCGCAATAGGCCATGCTCGAACTCTTCCTCTCCGCCTTCATCACCCTGTTCGTGGTGATAGATCCGCCCGGCTGCGCGCCGATATATGCCGGGCTGACCAAGGATGCGAGCACCGCGCAGGCGCGCAATATGGCTATCCGCGCCACGTTTATCGCTTCGCTGATCTTGCTGGTGTTCGCATTGTTCGGGCAGGATCTGCTCGCCGCGCTGCATATCGAACTCAACGCCTTCCGCATCGCGGGCGGGCTGATGCTGTTCTGGATCGCGTGGGAAATGGTGTTCGAAAAGCGCACGCAAAGGCGCGAGGAACGCGCCGAGAAAGTCGCCGCCACGCCCGAGGTGGAGGACGTTTCGGTGTTCCCCATGGCGATGCCGATGCTGGCCGGGCCGGGCGCGATTGCTGCGGTGATGCTGTTGCAGAACGAGGCGCAGGGGCTGGAAGAAAGCCTGATCGTGTTCGCTGCGCTGGGGGCGGTGCTGGTAATCACCATGATCGCGCTGATCGCCGCCGGGCCGCTTATCCGCCTGCTGGGCGACCGGGTGGAAGCGGTGATAACCCGCCTGCTGGGCGTGCTGCTGGCGGCGCTGGCGGCGCAATATGTGATCGACGGAATGCGCGGCGCGTTCGGGGTTTGAGGAGCGAGGAGGGGAACAGGTGTTTTTGGCCCAATAGAAGGTGCCTGGCAAAGCAAGATTTCATGAAAACTCAATCGAATTTTCAAGATTAATCATGCTTGTTTGCATATGCTTGCAGTTCCTTGAACAAAGGAGCCAAGACATGGCGAAGCCACGGGAAGCGGAAACGGATGGCTTTGAGAATATCGACTGCGCCATCGCGGTCCTGAATATCGGCGGTGTGGACCATGACATGCAATATCAGGCCAAGCCTATCGGTGATGATGTGGCGCTTGCGGCCGTAGACCTTCTTGCCCGCGTCATAGCCGCGTGACCCGCCGCTCTCTGTGGTCTTGAGACTCCGGCTGTCGATCACGCCCGCCGATGGGCTGGCCTCACGCCCCTCAATCTCGCGCACACTCATCACCAGCAGTTGGTTGATCGTGCTCCATAGGCCCATGTTGCGCCACGCATAAAAATAGACCCGCGCCGTCGATACCGGCGGAAAGTCCTTCGGAAGCATCCGCCACTGGCAACCGCTCGATGCGATGTAGAAAATGGCGTTCATTACCTTGCGCAAATCCGTCGTTCGGAGACGGCCTCCGCGCCTGGCGGGCGGCAATACCGGTTCGATGATCGTCCGTTCCCGGTCCGTCATGTCGCCTGGATATCCTGAACCTGTGCGCTTATATTCCTCGCAAGCGGTGTCATTCCAGGCCATGCGTTCCTCCATCTTCTTGACAAAGACGGTTGAATCACAAACCAATGATATCGCTCAACTTATTTTTAATCGGGCTCTCAATTACGATGTAGTTTTGTCCCAGAAAGGTAAACGCACCATATGGGCTTGAAATTGCCTGGGGCAGAAAACTCGCCTTGTGGAGCCTTCTCGTGATGCTCGATGCCGCCGCTGATCTCGACGTGGCCTTCGAGCATGAGGCGGATCGCGAATCAGCACGAAATCTCATGGGCCCGGTCGCGGCCCATGAACTCCATCAGCCGCGCTCCGCCGCTTTATGCTGCATCGCAAAATAAGCCGAGGCAAATCCGGCTATTTCGTGTATGGGGCGGATACAGCACCCTGATTCAATCGGTCCTGCCCGTGCCGTTCCGACATCCCATGCCACTTATGGCGCTGCGAGCGCGGCGTCTTTTCGCATTTGCCTGAAAGCCGCATTCCATGCCTTTTCCCGATCTTCCCACCGGCCTTGCCGAAGCCCTCGCCGAACACGGCTATGATACACCCACCCAGGTTCAGGCGGCTGTGCTGGAACCCGATGCGCATGGACGCGACCTTGTCGTCTCCGCGCAGACAGGCTCGGGCAAGACAGTGGCATTCGGTCTCGCCTTTGCCGCGCAGGTTCTTGGCGAAGACGGGCGGGCCCGATCATCGGACCGGCCCAGTGCGCTGGTGGTGGCGCCAACGCGCGAACTGGCGCTGCAGGTCAGCCGCGAACTCGCGTGGCTCTATCGCAAGGCGGGCGCACGCATAGCCACCTGCGTGGGTGGGATGAACCCGTCGGATGAACGCCGCGCGCTGAAATCGGGGCCGACCATCGTCGTCGGCACTCCGGGCCGTTTGCGCGATCACCTGGAACGCGGCGCGCTCGACCTGTCGGCGCTGGCAGTAGCGGTGCTGGATGAAGCTGACGAGATGCTCGACATGGGGTTTCGCGAGGAGCTGGAGGAGATTCTGGACGCGACGCCCGAGACCCGCCGCACGCTCCTGTTCTCGGCCACGATGCCTCGCCCGATCGAGGCTCTCGCCAAGCGGTATCAACGCAACGCATTGCGCATTGCCACTACCAATGGCGAGCGCGGCCATGGCGACATCGCTTATCAGGCGGTTCTGGTGTCTCCCTCGGAAATCGAAAATGCGGTGGTCAACCTGTTGCGCTATCATGAAGCGGAGACCGCGATCCTGTTCTGCGCTACCCGTGAGAAGGTGCGGCATCTGCATGCTACATTGCAGGAACGCGGATTTGCCGTGGTCGCGCTATCGGGCGAACATTCGCAATCCGAACGCAACCAGGCGCTGCAAGCCCTGCGTGACCGGCGGGTGCGGGTCTGCGTGGCTACCGATGTTGCCGCGCGCGGCATCGATTTGCCCAGCCTGAGCCTTGTCATCCATGTAGAGATTCCGCGCGATGCGGAATCGCTTCAGCATCGTTCGGGCCGCACAGGGCGCGCCGGCAAGAAGGGCACAGCGGTAATCGTCGTTCCCTACCCGCGCAAACGGCGGGTCGAATCCATGCTTCAGCATGCCCGCATCAGCGCCGAATGGATCGATGCGCCCGATCGCGAAGCCATCCTGAGCAAAGACCGCGATCGCCTGCTCGAAGTGCTATTGCAGCCGGTCGATGTGCAGGAGGCCGATCGCGAACTGGCCGAGCGGCTGCTGGCGGTGCGCACCCCGCAGGAGATCGCCGCGCTGCTGGTTCAGGCGCACCGCGCCAGGATGCCCGAACCCGAAGAGGTGCTGGCCAATACGCCCGACGCCCGCCGCGCCGCGCAGAAGGAGCGCCACCAGCCCGGATTCGAAGATACCCTTTGGTTCCGCATGGATATTGGCAGGCAACACAATGCCGATCCGCGCTGGATTCTGCCGCTGTTGTGCCGCCGTGGGCATATCACCCGCAACGACATCGGCGCGATCCGCATCGGTCCGAAGGAAACCCATTTCCAGATACCGCGCGCCATAGCCGACAAGTTCGGCGACGCGTTGAGGCGGACAGCCGGGGACCAGGAGAACGGTGGCGATATCAAGATCGAACTTTCTCCCGAAGCTCCCCGCGACGCTGCACGCCCATCGCGCAAGAACGGCGGGCCAGCCCCCGACAGAAAGGGCACTCCTTACGTGAAGGCCCACGCCAAGAGGAAGCCGGCGAACCCCAAGGCCGGAAATGAACGCCCGGCCGCCAATTTCAAAAAGCGCCCCCAAAAGCCGAAAACTGGCTGAGGCCCGACTTTCCTTTTCTTTCACTTTCCTCGCTGCATTGCTGCGTGAATCGATGCGCAATCCATTCGCTGATCACCTTGAGCGATCAGAGCACTTTCCTGCCGATTTGAATCGGTTCGAGCATTCGCCAGGAAGGTAAAACTCGCGGTTCGAGCAAGTCCCCGACAGAAGGCCACGACAGTTCGGGCCAATGCACCCGCCAACTTCAAGCAATCCGGCGTGCTGCGAACGGTGATTATGGTCCCGCCCGTCGCTTCAAGCGAAACAAGGCGATGCCGGGCAAGCTTCTACCGCACGAGCAGGACCGGCACGCGGACGGTGCGGATCATCGTGGTCGTGGTGCTCCCCACGATCAGGGTGCGGATCGGCGAATGGCCGTAGGCTCCCATTACCAGCATTGCGCCGGGTGTCTGCTCGACAACGCTGGCGATCACCGCTTCGGGCTTGCCGCGTTCAAGCGTGGTAGTGACTTCCCGCTCGGCCCGCAGGCGCGAAGCGGCTTCGTCCAGCGCCCGGCGGTGCGCTTCGTTATCCGTATCGGCCATCACGATATTGACCGGAAGTCCGGTGAACAGGGTAGATTCGACCAGCCGCACCAGCGCGCGTTCGGCCGCCGGGCTGGCATCATAAGCGAATATCAGCGCACGCGGTTCGGCATATTCGCGTGATGCGACAAGCACCGGCTTGGTGCTGGCCCTCACAACGCGCTCGATCTTGGAGCCGATATGCCCGCTGGCAAATTCGTGGGATGCGCCGCGCTTGCCGATGACGACGACACGCGCGCCTTCTTCGCGTTCCAGAATTGTTTCGACGATGCCGCCGTGACGGTGCAACGTGCGGACATCGAAGGCCCCTCCTTCGCGCAGGCGCTTTTCGCCCGCGGCCAGCAGCAGCCGGCCGCGTTCGATCTTCAGCTTGGCCTCGGAGGCTTCGATGTTGACCAGCTCTTCCATCAGGCTGGTCTTGACCCCCAGGCCGATGGCACCGGACAAATCGCCGCGCGCCGTTACCGCATCGCTGCGCTGGACGACGTGCAGCAGTTCAACCGGCATGGCGAGGCGCTGCGACGCCCAGGCAGCCAGGTCGCAGACGCTGTCGGCATAGCTCGATGCGTCGATGCAGGCGAGGACGTGTTCCATTGTCATGTTCCTCTCAATGTCCACCAAGTCCGGCTTCGGCACCCGGCTTGTCATGTTTGGCGAAGCGATTGACCATCGCCGCGCTTGCCTCGTTCAGCCCGATCACCTCCACTTCGGTGCCCTCGCGGCGGAACTTCAGGATTGCCTTGTCGAGCGTGCCGACCGCCGAAATGTCCCAGAAGTGCGATTGTGACACGTCGATCACGACGCGGTCCAGCACCTCCTTGAAATCGAAAGCGTCAACGAAGCTGTCGGAAGAAGCGAAGAACACCTGACCCGAAAGCCGGTAGTGGCGGCTCAGGCCGTCGGCGGCAAGCTCCGATTCCACGGTGAACAGCCGCTTGACCTTGCTCGCAAAGAACAGGCCGGAAAGGAGAACGCCCGCCACCACGCCTTGCGCCAGATCGTGCGTCCAGACCACGATCACAACGGTCACCACCATCACCACGGATGATTGCCACGGATGGTGGCGGATATCGCGGATCGAGCGCCACGAGAATGTGCCGATCGACACCATGATCATTACCGCCACCAGTGCGGCCATCGGGATAATCGCCACCAGCGAGCCAAGCACAACAATCAGGAACAACAGGAAAGCGCCCGATACGAAAGTCGACAGCCGTGTTTCGCCACCCGATTTCACATTGATGACCGATTGCCCGATCATCGCGCAACCACCCATGCCGCCAAGGAAACCGGTGAAGAAGTTGGCGATGCCCTGCCCCTTCATCTCGCGCTGCTTGTCGGAACCGGTATCGGTCAGGTCATCCACGATCTGCGCGGTCATCATCGATTCCAGCAGGCCGACCGCCGCCATGGTGAGCGAGAACGGCAGTATGATCTGCAGCGTCTCCAGCGTGTACGGCACGTTCGGGATCAGCCAGGCGGGCAGCGAGGAAGGCAATTCGCCCATGTCGCCCACCGTCCGCACGTCGAACCCGGTATAGAATACCAGCGCGGTAAGAATGACGATCGCGACCAGCGGCGACGGGACCGCCTTGGTCAGGCGGGGGAACAGGTAGATGACCGCCAGCCCGCCTGCTACCAGCGCATAGGTCAGCACTGGCACACCCGTCAGTTCGGGCAATTGCGCCATGAAGATCAGGATCGCCAGTGCATTGACGAAGCCGGTGATGACCGAGCGCGAGACATATTGCATCAGCAGGTGCAGCCGCAGGAACCCAGCAATCACCTGGATTACGCCCATCAGGATTGTCGCGGCGAACAGGAAATCGAGGCCGTAGTTGCGCACTAGCGGGATCACCAGCACGGCGACCGCCGCCGTGGCCGCCGAGATCATTCCCCGCCTGCCGCCAACCAGCGAGATGATCACCGCGATCGAGAACGAGGCATAGAGGCCCACGCGCGGATCGACCCCGGCGATGATCGAAAACCCGATCGCCTCCGGGATCAGTGCCAGCGCAACAACGATCCCGGCCAGGATATCGCCCTTGGGATTGGCCAGCCATTCCCGCTTGATGGTTTCGAAACTGAACATGTGTGACCTTGTGCCTTGCCGGTGCGATGCGCCACGCGCGACGCCTCTTCGTATAACGAACAGTGTATCGGGCGATGCAAATCTGGAGAGAAATGTTGTCCCGGGGGTAGGCGCCGGGCCGAGCCATCCGGAATGACCGAGTCCGACGGAATGGGCGAGCCACTAAGCCAAGCCCGGATATGCTGCAAGTGCGAACGAGCAAGTTTTTTGGAGCAGTGAGCCGCCGGAACGGCTAGGGCGACCAGCGATGAACCCGCTGTTTGAAGAGATCGCCTGGGAAAATACCCCCATCGGAGAACTGATCCTGCGCCGCCGCAGGCTGCGGGCGGACGGCGATGATATCTGGGAAATCAAGCTGAACGACGGCTACCTGATGTCGAGCCAATTCGTGGAGGGCGAGATTGCCCTGGCTGATCTTGCCCTGGCGATGATCGAGGGCGATAGTCTCGATATCATCGTCGGGGGACTTGGCCTCGGCTATACCGCGCAAGCGGTTTTGCGTGACCAGCGCGTAGGCCAGCTTATCGTGGTCGAGCTGATTCCCGAGGTCATCGCCTGGCATCACCAGCGGCTGTTGCCATTGGGTGAATCAATCGCGGGTGATCCGCGTTGCACCCTGCGCCACGGAGATTTCTTTGCTCTCGCGGTTGGCGAAAGCGGGTTCGATGGGCTGGATCCGGACAGGCTTCACGATGTGATCCTGATCGACATCGATCATTCCACCACCCATTTCATCGACGAGGCAAGCGCCGGTTTCTACAGCGAAGCGGCGATTGCCGCGCTGATCGCGAAACTGAAACCGGGCGGGGTATTCGCATTATGGTCAACCGATGCGGAAGATCCGGCGTTTGTCGCGGCGCTTTGCAACATCTTGAACGAGGTTCACGTCGAGCGCGTGGAATTCGACACGCCCTATCGCGAAAGCCCGGCGTTCAATCTGATATATCTCGGGCGCAAACCCTGATCCTGCGGCTTTGCTTCACGCCACCTCACCGCGTTCGAGAGCTTCGCAGGCGGTAAGCCATTGCGCTTCGGCAGTTTGCAGTTTGGCCGCTTCCCTGGCCCGCAATTGCATCAGTTCCCCCATTGTCTTCCCGGCAATCTGTTGAACGGCAGAGGCAGGCTCGAACATTGCCTGATCGAGTTCGCGGCAGCGCGCCTCCGCTTCGGCAATCTGCTTTTCCGCCTGCTTTGCCTGTTTGCGCAATTCCGCCTGGCGCTGGCGCAGTTCGGCGGCGGCGCGGCGCCTTTCCTTGCGGTCATTGTCGGAAGTTGCAGCCTGCGGCCTGGCCGCCTTGCCCTGGCTGAGAATATGAGCGGTATAATCGTCAAGCGTGCCATCGAACGGCCTGGCACTGCCCGCTTCGACCAGCACCAGCCGGTCTGCGGTGGCTTGCAGCATGTGCCTGTCGTGGCTGACAATGATGACCGCGCCGGTAAAGGCAGCAAGCGCCTGAACCAGCGCCTCGCGCGTATCGACATCGAGGTGGTTGGTCGGCTCGTCCAGGATCAGCAGATGCGGAGCATCGCGGGTAATCAGCGCCAGCGCGAGGCGGGCGCGTTCCCCGCCTGACAGCAGGCCGATCTTCATGATTGCCTTGTCGCCCGAAAAGCCGAACCGCCCCAGATGCGCGCGGACCACTTTTTGCGGGGCATCGGGCAGCAGCCGCGTCATGTGATCGAGCGGCGTGGCATCGTGATCGAGTTCTTCCACCTGATATTGCGTGAAATAGCCGACGCGCATCTTGGCCGCGCCGGTGATTGTCCCCTCCTGCGGCTTCAGTTGGCCTGCCAGCAGGCGGGCCAGGGTCGTCTTGCCGTTGCCGTTCCGCCCCAGCAGGGCGATCCGGTCTTCGGGATCGATCCGCAGGTTGAGCTTTTGCAAGACCGGCGCGTTCGGCAGATATCCGACCGCTGCGTTATCCAGCGCGATCAGCGGCGACTTCAGCTGATCGGCATCGGGGAAATCGAATGTCAGTGTGGGATCTTCCAGCCGGGCGGCAACCGGCTCCATCCGGGCCAGCGCCTTCATCCGGCTTTGTGCCTGGCTCGCCGAGTGGGCCTTGGCACGCCACCGATCGACAAACGACTGGAGCTTCGCCCGTTCGGAAAGCTGGCGCTCCCGCCATGCCGCAGCGTGGACCTCGCGCTCGCGGCGCTGGCGCTCGAAACTGTCGTAATCGCCGCGGTAGAGCGTCACCGTTCCATGATCGAGATGCAGGATATGATCGGCAACATGGTTGAGCAGATCACGCTCGTGGCTGACGATCAGCATGGTCGCGCGGCAGGATGTCAGGAAGTCCTCCAGCCACAAGGTCGCCTCAAGATGAGGTGGTTGGAAGGTTCGTCCAGCAGCAGCACGTCAGGATCGGAGAACAGCAATCCGGCCAGCGCCACGCGCATCCGCCAACCACCCGACAGGCTGTCCATCGGCTGGCCCTGCATCGTCTCGTCAAATCCCAGTCCGGCCAGGATGCGCGCAGCGCGCGCCGGCGCCGAATGGCCTTCTATCGTGCCAAGGCGTTCATGCACTTCGGCCAGTCGCTGCGGATCCAGGCAGGATTCCGCCTCGTGGATCAGCTTGGCTCTTTCATGGTCGGCTGCAAGGACCGTGTCGATTGCGCTGCCCTGCCCAGCCGGGGCCTCCTGTTCGAGATAGCCGACGCTGGCACCCTTGGGGACGAGGATCGATCCGGAATCGGGCTCAATCGATCCCGTCAGCGTTCGCATCAGGGTGGACTTGCCTGCGCCATTGCGGCCGATCAGCCCCACCCGGCTTCCGGGAGGCAGCGCCGCGCTGGCACGGTTAAGGATTGTGTGACCGCCAAGCCGCACGGTAAGATCGCTGAACTGAAGCATGGCACCAAGGGTATGGCTCCCTTGCGGGCCAGTCAATCTTGTCCGTCATCCAGCCAGTAGCACCAGCAGCGCCCGGCTTGCGCAGCATGGGCCGGATTGTACCGGTTGGCCCGTGCGGTCACATCGCCTGTCGTGAATATCAAGCGGCGGGCAGATTATCGCCATCCCGCTTCCGGCGGGCAGCGATCTTGCGGGCCGCCACCACCAGCGCGCCGCTGGCCACTACGCACCACATCGCCATCCACCACAGCTGTTCCGGCAAGGTGATCCCCCGGTCGATCAGGGCACCGGTAATGCCCGGCCCCAATGCAGTCGCCAAAACCATTGCGGAAACCACCAGAGCGCGAATCGCGCCAAGGTGGGCCGTTCCGTATATTTCCGGCCACAGCACGCCGAACACGGTGGATGTCAGTCCATAGCTGATGCCGAACAGGAACATGAACAGGTAGATGCCCGAAAGCGCGGTGACGGCAGCGGCCACAAGGCTCGCAATGAATATCGGCACAAGGAAGAACGGCAGCAGCCGGATGACGCCGAACCGGTCGACCAGATGGCCGCAGATGAGCCCGAACACCACCGTAGATCCGGCCATCACCGGGAAGGCGCCGGAAAAGGCCAGCCGGTCATAACCGCGGATCTCGATCAAATGTCCCTGATGGAAGAATATCGTTGTGCCGATGAACGAGGGCGCGAGCAAGCCGAGCAGCAACAGGTAGAATACCGGGTCCCGCAGCACCTCGGCGCGAGTCCAGTCGCGCACCTTGTGCAGGCGAGCTCTGGCGATTTCGGCATGCTGGGGAACGCGCGGCCTGGCCAACAGGCCAGTGATCGCCGGTGTGCCCAAGATCAGGATCAGCACCGCCGCAGCCGTCCATGCGCCTTGCCATCCCACCATCGCACTTATCATTACGAAAGCCACCGGCAGCATCGCCTCTCCTGCCTGATGCCCCGGAACGATCAATGACATCGCCCGCCCGCGATTGGCCACGAATGCGCGCGCGGTTTCAGTTTGCGCGATGTGGGTCATCATGCCCTGGCCCAGCAGCCGCAACAGATAAAGCGCCACAAGGAAGCCAACGATATGAGGCGACCATGCCGCCAGCAGGCAGGCAGCGGCCAGTCCCGGCATGACCAATGCAGCCACCTTGCCACCCCGCATCACATCGAGCGACCGGCCGAGCCACGGCAGCGTGACCGCGCTGGCGATGGTCGCCACCATGTAGAGCAGCCCGAACTCTCCTCCGGAAAGGTTGAACCTGGCCTGAAACTCAAGCCCCGACAGGCCGATAAAGAACGTCTGGCCGAACGACGAGAACATCGACAGAAGAAACCCCGCTGCCAGCCAGCGGATGTTGCGGCGCATGAATTGAAGCATCGCACTGCCCTTAGGCCAACGGGTCGCCAAGCAACATCCCCCAAGAACCCGGCCCAAAGAACCCAGCCCAAAAAACCGGGCCAAGAAATATTATTCCGGTCCGGACAAGAACACGCAATTCTCGCCGGAATGTAACCTTCAGCCCATTTGCCGCGAAACCCGTGGTGTGAGAGCGGAAGCCTCATCCCGAAATATTAGGAGACTCTGCGATGAAGAAGATTGATCTTTCGATTGTGATGCTTGCAAGCGCGGCATTGCTGGCCACCACGCAGGCCAATGCCCAGTCCGCGCCCGCCAAGGAACGTTGCTATGGCGTTGCGCTGGCCGGCCAGAATGATTGCGCCGCCGGCCCCGGCACTACCTGTGCGGGCACTTCCACAGTTGATTATCAGGGCAATGCGTGGAAACTGGTAAATGCGGGCACCTGCGAACAGATGGGTGGATCGCTTACCGCGCGTCAGGGCAACGCTCGCCCCGTTCCGCGCAACAACTGAGAGGTAATCTTATGAGTAAGGCACAGATTTCCAACATGCACCTTCCGCAATGGGCAGTCGCGCTTTCGGGTGCCGCAGCGCTTGCCGCTTGCGGCGGCAGCGCACCCAGCGATAATCAGGCTGGTGCAGCGCAGGGCGAAGCAGCCCCCACCGAAGTTGCCGCACAGGACAAGTGCTTTGGCATCTCGCTTGCTGGTCAGAATGACTGTGCGGCGGGGCCGGGCACTACCTGCGCCGGAACATCCACGGTCGATTATCAGGGCAATGCCTGGAAGTATGTCGACGCAGGGACCTGCGAAGAACAGGGCGGTTCCCTCGCGGCCCAAGACGGTGCCAGTCCCCCCGCCGTCAAGGAGGGTTAAACTCCTCCGGGTCGAAAGGATGCTGGCTGACGTGAACAACCATTCCGTTAATCCCCTCACCGGAGTGGGCATAGGATTGAAACCAAAGCACTACCACCTGGTGCTTCAGTCCCTGTCAGCCAGCATTCATGACCCTGCCAGCACGCCCGACTGGCTGGAAGTGCATCCGCAGAATTATTTCTGCGCCGGCGGCCCGCCGCATCGCTGGCTGTCCGCCATTGCCGAACGCGCGCCCATCAGCCTCCATTCGGTCGGACTGTCGCTGGGCAGTGCCGATGGCGTGGTGCCGGACGAACTCGATCAGCTTGCCGCGCTGTGCGCGCGATACCAGCCTGCGCTGGTTTCCGATCATCTGAGCTGGAGCGGCAGCGCCAGCAACCGTTATCCCGATCTGCTGCCGGTTCCCTATACGGACGAGGCGCTCGATCATTTCGTGGCCCAGGTCGGCCTTGTGCAGGAACGGCTGGGGCGGCAGATACTGCTGGAAAACCCCTCGCGTTACCTCGCCTTTGCGGGCGACCAGTATGAAGAGGCCGAGTTTCTCCATCTGCTGTGCCGCAGGAGCGGCTGCGGCCTGCTGTTCGATATCAACAATATCGAAGTTTCCGCCACCAATCTGGGTCTCGATCCTTTCGCCATGGTCGATGCGATCGATGCAGACCTCGTCGGCGAAATCCACCTTGCGGGCCACGCCTGCGAGCAAACCGCCGAAGGCCCGTTGCTGATCGACGATCACGGTTCGCCCGTAACCGGCTTGACATGGCGCCTGTTCGATCGCTTCATCCGCCGCGCCGGTGCGCGCCCGGTGCTGATCGAATGGGATACCGATGTGCCCGAATATGATGTGCTGATGGCCGAAGTGATGCGCGCACGCGAAATCCTCGATGCCGCCGCGCATGAAGCCACCCCCTCCCCTTCCGCCCCGCCCGAAAATGCCCGTGTCCACGCTTGAACACACGCAGCGCGCGATGATGCAGGCGCTCGATCTGGGGCCGGATTATCTGCCGCGCGAAATGTTTGCCGGATCGCCCGCGCGGATCATTGCCGGGATGAAGGTTCACGCCAACACCATCTCGCACGCGCGGCTGGTGGCGCTGGAGGATACCTTCCCGCGCGTTATGGCGCTGCTGGGCCATGCCGCCTTCAATCACCTGTCGCGGGAATATCTCGCGCGGCCTGAAGCGGGCGGGGTTCCGCATGCCGATATCGGCCGGGACTTTGCCGAATTTCTTGCCGGGGATGAGGAGGTGGCGACCGGCGCCGCCCTCGCCCGGTTCGAATGGCACTGGCTGGAAAGCTTCCGCGCCGCCGAAGCGCAGCCGCTACAACTGGCCGATCTGGCCGCATTTGCCCCCGAAGATCTGCCGCGGGTTGAACTGGTGGCGCATCCCGCCGCGCGGCTGACGCCTGCCGATAGCCACGTGTGCGAAACGATCGGCGATCAACTGCCCGATCTGGCGCAGGCCGGCTGGCTGCTGCTTGTCCGCCCCGAAGAACAGGTGCGGCTGGTGCCCGCCACAGCCGCCATGCGCGCGATATTGGGCGCGGCGCAATTTCCGGCACCGATCGGTAACCTGCTTGCGATTTGTAACGAACTACCCGGCAGCAAGGGCAGTTCGCCCGATGCCGCTATGCCGGCGCTGATCGCGCTGATCGAAGCGGGCGCACTTTTGGAGGTGAGGGAATGAAAGCTATTTTAGGGATTTATGATGCGGCGGTGCGCTGGCTGGAAGGCCGTTTGCCAACCGATCTGGCACTGCTCGTGGCCCGTTGGGGCCTGGCGGGCGTTTTCTGGAGCTCGGGCCGCACCAAGGTGGAAGAAGGCACCTGGCTATCGATCAGCGACACCACGCGTTTCTTGTTCGAGATGGAATATTCCGGTGTCCCGCTGCCGCCCGAGATTTCGGCGGTGATGGCCACCTATTCCGAACATCTCTTCCCCATCCTGCTGTTTTTCGGGCTGTTCACGCGGTTTTCCGCGCTGGCGCTGCTGGGCATGACGATGGTGATCCAGATCTTCGTCTATCCCGATGCCCTGATCAACGTTCACCTGCTGTGGTTTGGTGTGGCGCTGGTGCTGATCACGCGCGGTGGCGGCTCGCTGTCGCTCGATCACCTTCTTTCTCGCGGACGTGCCGCGTGAAAGCCGACGAAGTCTCCCTGTCGCGTCTGATGACGATGGCGCAGGGGGGCGACCGGCAGGCCTATGGCACGCTGCTGACCGAATGCCAGCGCTGGTTGCGTTCGTATTTCGGCCGCCGCGTGCCGCCTGCCGTGCTGGACGATCTGGTGCAGGAAACGCTGCTGGCGCTGCATCAGAAGTTGGCCACCTGGGATGCCACAAGGCCGTTCCTGCCGTGGCTGGCGGCCATCGCGCGGTATCGCTGGGTTGATCAGTTGCGGCGGATCTACCGCAGGCAGGAAAGCGAATTGCCCGAAACGCTGACCAGCCCGGACGAGGAAGAGGCGGTGGCCGCGCGGATCAGCCTGGAAAGCCTGTTTTCGCGGCTCCCCCGGCGGCAGGCACGGGCAATCGAACTGGTCAAGATCGAAGGCCTTTCGGTAGCCGAGGCGGCAGAGCTTACCGGACAGAGCGAATCCCTGATAAAGGTCAATATCCATCGCGGTGTCAGAAAGCTGACCGCCATGATCGAGAAAGCGTGAATGCCATGACACAATCCACAGACAGTCTGATCGCCCAGCTGGTTGACGGGCTGGAGCCGGTCCGCCCCATGCGCGCAAGCGAGGGTTTTGCGGTAGCCTTTGCCGCACTGGGGTTGTCGCTGGCCGCGGTCGTGCTGATCGCAGACGTGCGCCCCGATGTGATAAGCGCCTTGCAGCAGCCTGTTTTCCTGCTTTCTGCCGGACTGTTCCTGCTGCTCGGCCTGGCTTCATCGGCAGCGGTTGTGGCGATGGCCCGCCCGCAGGTCGGCAGCGAACATTCAGGCTGGATCTGGGCCGCCGCCATGGCCGCGCTGCTGCCCGTGGCGGCGGTGATCGTGGCGTTGGCCGATACCAGCGCGGTCCTTGCCAGGAGCGCGGCAATTAGCGGTTCGGATTGCCTGCTGGCGGCCAGCGGGCTTGGCCTTTTGACCTTTGCCGCCCTGACCTGGTGGCTGCGGCGCGGCGCGCCCACTTCGCCCGATCGGGCCGGGCTGGTCACCGGCATTGCGGCGGGAAGTTTCGGCATTTTTGCCTATTCGTTCAACTGCACCTATAGCGATATCGTGCATATCGGCCTGTGGCACAGCGCGGCCGTGGCCACTTGCGCGATGATCGGCAGGCTGGTGGTGCCGCACCTCATCCGCTGGTAGGCGGCAAGTCCATTCAAGAGGGGAAGCAGAAACATGTCCGGCGAACAATCATCAACCCCGCCGCAATGGGCGGTGGAATACCATTTCGATACGGCAGTTAAGCCTGCGGATGCGGTTCCCGAACTCGAAGGCCTGCCCCCCTATCAACGCCCGCGGATGCGCCCCGGAGATCCGATGCGCTTTGCGGTCAGCACCGTGGCAGAACCCACCAGCTGGCAGGGCAAGCGCGGTTTCCTGATCAGCCCGATTCCCGGCTGGGGCAGTTACGAAATCTTCTGCGACGAAGGCACGGCCATCGGCGGAACCGATCTGGCCCCCTCGCCGCTCGGCTATCTCACCAGCGCGGTGGCCTTCTGCATGTTGACGCATATTACCGGATATCTTCACCGCCAGAAGTTGCAGATCAGCCGCATCAAGGTGGAAATGCGCGGCGAATACTGGACCAATCTGGCCGAAGCAGGCGATGGTGGCCAGGGGGCGGGCGGATGCGACGGCTATAGCTGCGCGGTCATCATCGACAGCGACGAACCGCCCGAAAAGATCGAACATCTGGCCGAAGTCTGCCGCAAGGCGTGCATGGCATTCGAAACCGTGGCGCGCGCGGTTCCCACCAGCACCACGCTGCTGCTCAACGGTGATCCGATGGAAATCGGGATCGGGCAGTAAAAGGGCTGTTGATGCGCCTGCCAATGCTGATCGCCGCGATGGCCAATCGCGCCGTGGTGGTGAACGCGGTAAAGGTTGCGCTGGTGGTGGGCACATGCCTCAACCTCATCAATCAGGGCGAGGCGATCCTGCAGGGCATCGGGATCGACTGGTTCAGGATCAGCCTGAATTATGCCGTGCCCTATCTGGTCGCCAGCTACAGCGCGGGCAAGGTTCTGGTCAAAGACGCGAATTGAACGCGCCGCAAATGTAACCGGGCCGCCGTCTCAGTCGAAACTGCCCCGGAAGGGAAGATTTTTTCATGCTCAGAATTCCGGCCAAATCCTTGCTCACCGCAACCCTGTCAGCCCTCGCGCTGGCCGCATGCGGCGGGGAAACCAGTTCCACCGCCGCGCAGGCGCAAACCGAAGATGCGGCAGCGATTGCGCCCGCTCCGGCAGGCGAATGGATCGATTATGACGCCGCCGCCTTTGCCAGCGAACAATCCGCAGGGCGCACGATCCTGGTGGATGTGAATGCCACCTGGTGCCCCACCTGCAAGGCGCAGGCCCCCACGCTGGATGCCATGCGCGATGATACGGAAATGAGCGAGGTGGTGTTCATCAAGCTCGATTTCGATACGCACAAGGATTTCCTCGAAGCCCACCGCGTTCCGCGCCAGTCGACCATTCTCGTCTTCCAGGGCGAGCGGGAAACCGCGCGCAGCATCGCCGAAACCGATCCCGAAAGGCTGCGCTCGGCGATCCTCGCCGGGGTCTGATATCGGGATCTGATATCGGGTCTGATTTTCAGCCTGATCCGAAGGAAATTTCATGGGCGGCGAATATGCCCTGGCGCTGGTTGCCGGGTTGGTCACTATCCTCAATCCCTGCGTTTTGCCGCTGATCCCGATTCTGGTGGCATCATCGCTGGGCAAGCACCGTTTGGGTCCAGTGGCGCTGGCGGCAGGGCTTGGCGTGTCCTTCACGCTGTTCGGCTTCACCATCATCGCTTTCGGCTTTCAGCTCGGCATAAACGAACAGAATATCCGGATGTTTGCCGGCGCGCTGCTGCTGGCGGCGGGCGTGGTGC
>JBGSLI010000499.1:0-5264 GCA_041740775.1 Alteraurantiacibacter sp.
GGGCGGCTGGCGATGATGGAAACCCCGCCCGGCGCGGCGATCAGCGAACCCGCGCATGTGCCCGATCCGGCGCCGGACCACGGCGGCTGGCTGCTGAGCGTGGTGGACGTGCCGAACGGCCCGCCCGGAAGCGATCCGGCCGAATACCTGTCCGAATTGTGGGTGATAGAGGCCGATGCGGTGGAAAAGGGACCGGTGGCCAAAGTGAAGCTGGGCCGCCCCCTGCGCAGCCAGGTCCACGGCACATGGGTGAGCCGCGAAAAGCTGGCGGCGAGCCGGGTTTGAACGCTTTCCACCCACGCCCGATCGCCGTATCTGCCATCGGAAGCTGGCAAGTGGGTGGGAGGAAGGCGTGAACCGGACCAAGCAGACAGACGGCCTAGAGGGGCCGGAAGAGCCCGCTGGGCAGGTGGGCTCGCTCTTCTGGATTTACCACCTCAGCCGGCTGGTGTTCGGCGGCTGGTGGCTGTTTTCGGGACTGATGCATTTTTTCTGGCCGCAATTGCAGCCACTGGGAGACGAGCAGACGGCGATCGATTTCACGCTGGCGCTGATGGCAAGCGGATTGTTCGACGTGATCAAGCTGCTCGAAATCCTCCTCGGCCTGCTGATCCTTGCCAACCGCGCGATGCCGCTGGCGATGCTGGCGCTGATCCCGATCAATCTGGTGATCGTTTACTGGAACTTCGTGCTCGATGAAGGGCTGGTGGAATGGACCTTCGGCGCAATGTCGATCCTGTTCAACGCCATCCTCGCCTGGCCGTGGCGGCGATATTTCTGGCCGCTATTCGTGTGGCGCGGCGCGGCCGATCATTCGGCCCGGCCAGGCATTCAGGATTACCGCATCTGAGCCGGAAAAAGCGGGAAGGCCTGTCCTTCCTGCCGCCCTGTCCGGATCCTCCGGCCTACTCGGCGGGCTCCGCCACGGCCTTTTTCGTCAGCGCATTGGCAAGATATTCGGATGCGATGCCGAATAGCGCGCCAATCACGATCGATCCGATTACCGGGCCCACCGCGTCGGTCGGGCTCATTTCTGCGAGCAGGATCGGCCCTGCCACCGCAGCGAATCCGTAAACGCTGGCCGGGATCGTCGCCAGCAGCGCGATGCGGCTGGCCAGACAGATCACAAAGGCACCAAGGCCGACAGCCACCGGCGCGGCCAGATCGCCCAGCCCCGCCAGCGCGCCGCCCGCCAGAATCACCGCGACCATGCCCACGAGCGCGCCAAAGCTCATGCCGACAATCGTGGTGGTCATGCCCTTCACCCCGCCACCCGAATGAAAATGGCAGCCCCAGGCGACAAAGCTGATCCACACCATGCCCGGCAGCACAGCAGCCAGCGGCACGCCGAACAGCCAGGTATCAAATATGGCCAGCAGGCCCACCGATACGGCCAGCGCGAGATATGCGGTCATTGTTGTTCCCCTCTCCTTGGCGCGGCCTCTGCGGGCCGCCGGGAAGGCAGACTAAGTCAACTTGGGAAAATGTCCATAGGGAGAGATTGCGCGCGGATTGCGCCCGCATGGGCCGGACAGGCGCAATCTTGTGCCTGTAAAGCGGGATCAGGTCAGTGCGTAATAACGCAGGCAATTGCCGTCCGCGCGGCGCTCGCCCACGCCGATGAAGACGTGCTTGGTCAGCCAGTCGTGCTTGCCGACGGGGCATTCGAAGGTCGGGTTGCCGCGCAGGTAATAATCTTGATGCGGCACCGGTTCGCCGTTGCCGAAGGCCCAGTCGCGCAGGCGCTGCATCGTTTCGGGCTTGCGGCCCCACAAAAAGCCCTTGTTGTTGAGGAGGATGATGGTGCCGTCGTCCTCCTCCAGCAGATAGCGCGCATCGAACACCGCCACATCGTCGGGCCGGAAATAGGCATAGTCGCCGCCCGAACCGGGCACCGCACGGCCTTTCAGCAGCGGGCCTATGAATGTCCCGCCCTGCACCAGCACCGCCGTGCGCATTCCGCCATTGGGATGCGGGGTGATCGTATGCACTTCGGGAAAGGTCAGCCGCACTTCCATGACAAATTCCATGCGCGGATTATCGAGCGCGCTGAACGGCGCGGCAAAGGGCGTGGTGTCGGAAAATTCGCTCATGCTCTCACCTCAGTTCGATCAGCCCGCCATCGACGAACAAATTGGCGCCGGTGATGAAGGCGGCATCATCGCTGGCGAGGAACAGCACGGCTTTGGCCACCTCTTCCGCCTCCCCCATCCGGTGCATGGGGATATTGGCGATCATCATCTGCTTCAGCTTTTCCACATCGGCATCGTCCATCCCCGGATTGCGGTGGAGCAGCGGGGTATCGATAGGGCCGGGGCTGACAATATTGATACGGATGCCTTGGGGAACCAGTTCTTTGGCGAACACCTTCATCGCCATATGCAGCCCGGCCTTGGCGGCGGCATAGGCGGCGTTGCCTTCCAACGCCCCATGCGCGCCGATGCTTCCCGTCACCACCACGCTGCTCCCCCGCCCCAGCAAGGGCCGCGCCTTTTGCAGCGCGAACACACAGCCGCGCAGATTGATCGCGTGGACCTGGTCCCATGCCTCCTCGGTAATGCCTTCCAGCGGGGCGAAACCGCCCACGCCCGCGTTGATATACAGCACGTCGATCCGCCCGTGGGCCTCATCCACCGCCTCCACCACGGCTTGCGTGGCAGCGGGATCGGCGATGTCCGAACGATGGCCGGTGGCTCCGGGAATCTGCGCCACGGCGGCATCGATGGTGGCCTGATCGCGGCCCGTCAGATGCACCGTGCCACCTTCTGCCGCAAACGCCCGCGCCGCTGCCAGCCCGATGCCCGAATTGCCGCCGAGGACGAGGACGATCCTGTTTTCGAATCTCATTCCAACCTCATTCCTTCGTCATTGCGAGGAGCCGCAGGCGGAGTCGAAGACGGCCCGCAGGGCCACCCGGCAATCCAGTCCCACCGTTGCGATGATCCGAGAGGTCCGGACTGGATTGCTTCGCTTCGCTCGCAATGACGATGATCCCTCAAAACGGCGACAGCGGGTTCTGCCGCGCCGGGTCCACATCCTGCATCACGTCCCAATGCTCCGCGATCATCCCGTTTTCGACGCGGAAGATATCCATCACCGCAAAGCCCGGATCGCCCGCGTGGCGAATGACGTGATAATGCAGGGTGACGTGATCGCCATCGACAAAGGCGCGGTGGAGCACCTGCTCGGCCTCCCCCGGCTGGCCCTTCGCCCAATCGAGAAAGCCCTTCAGCGCATCGCGCCCCGGCTGCACATGCTGGTGATGCTGGATGTAATCGGGGGCAATATATTCGTCCACGCGCGCGCTATCGAGCGGGACGAGGACATTGTGGAACATCGCCAACACCAGATCGAGATTGGCCTGTTCTTCTCCCGTGCGGCTCATCTTCCTCTCCCTCGCTTGCGCCAACGCTAACGTGCGTTACGATAAACGGCAAGCAGGAGGACCGCCATGACCCGCGAGGATTACGACCGATACGCCGAAGCCTTCAACGCGCGTGATTACGATGCGGTATTCGATTTCTATGCCGAAAAGCCCGATCTGGCCTTTTTCGGCGTAAATATCCGCACGCGCCAGCAATTGCGCGATTTCTACGCTTTCCTCCACTCCTTCGTGCGCGAGACGATAAGGGTGGAAAAATTCGCCGCGTCGGAAGAAATGGCGGCGGTGGAAGGGGTGATACGGGTGGAGGCCTTCCGCGATCTCACGCGCGAGGCGCTCGATGCGCAGGGGCTGCACCAGTTCTTTCCCATCGCGGCGGGCGAAGTGCAGGAAATGCGCCAATTTATCCATTATCATCTGGTGGGCGGGAAGATCAGCAGCGTGGGCTGTGCCATCGTGCCTTAGCGCGCCGCGTTTTCGCCCTTGCGGATATTTCGTATATGTGAAATACCGCCCGGATGATAAAGACCACCCACGTCGGCAGCCTTCCGCGCGGCCCCGAACTTGTCCCGCAATTGCTCGCCCGTGACAAGGGGGAGCCTTACGATGCCGACGAATTCGATCAGCTGGTTCAGGCGGCGATAGACGATGCCGTGGCGATGCAGGTGGCGGCGGGCGTTTCGGTGGTGAGCGACGGGGAAATCGGCAAGATCGGCTATTCCACCTATATCATCGAGCGGCTGTCCGGCTTTGGCGGCCACACACCGAGGAAGCCCGCAAAGGATCTGGCCGAAGTGCCCGAACTGGCGCAGAAACTGGCGCATATCATGGGCAAGCAGGAATTCACCCGCGCCTCTGCCGTGGACAAGGTGGAACTGGTCAACCTCCAGCCGCTGCACGATGATATCCGCCGTTTCCGCACTGCGCTGGATCGCCACGGCGCGGGAGTGGAAGCCTTCATGAATTCGGCCAGCCCCGGCCTCATCACCGCCTTCCAGCCCAACCAGTATTATCCCAGCCACGAAGCCTATCTGGCCGATCTGGCGGCGGCGATGCGGCCCGAATATGAAGCGATCGTGGAGGCCGGTTTCCAGCTCCAGCTCGATTGCCCCGATCTGGCGATGAGCCGCCACACCGGCTATCAGGACATGAGCGATGGTGAGTTCCTCGCCGCGATCCGCGCCAATGTGGAAGCTCTGAACCAGGCGACCGCCAATATCGCGCCCGACCGGCTGCGGATGCACATCTGCTGGGGCAATTACGAAGGGCCGCACACGCATGACATCCCGCTGGAAGAAATCATCGACGTGATCCTATCCGCGCGCCCGGCCACCATATTGTTCGAAGCCGCCAACCCGCGCCACGAACACGAATGGGCGGTGTGGGCAAAGGCCGATCTTCCTGCCGAAAAAATCCTCGCGCCGGGGCTGGTGGACACCTGTTCCAACTATGTCGAAACGCCCGAACTGATCGCGCAGAGGATAGAACGCTTTGCCGCGATCGTCGGCAAGGAAAGGGTGATCGCCAGCACCGATTGCGGCTTTGGCACCTTTGCCGGATACGGCAAGATCGATCCGAAAGTGGCCTGGGCAAAGCTTGCCGCGCTGCGCGCCGGGGCCGATATCGCCGATGCGAGGATCGGCTGATGGCACCGGTCGGCCCCCTTCCTCCGGCGGCGAATTCCTCGGTCAAATCGGCTACCCGCACGCTCGACATCATCGAATATGTGGTGGCGGCGGGCCGCCCGCTGGTGGCGCAGGAAATCGCCACCGCGCTGGGCATTCCAGTGTCCAGCCTGTCATACCTGCTGGCAACGCTGGTGGAGCGCGGATACCTTGTCCGCGATGCGCGGCGCTATTCCGCCGGGCCGGGGCTGGCGCGG
>JBGSLI010000500.1:0-1936 GCA_041740775.1 Alteraurantiacibacter sp.
TTGCTGGTGCTGGTGGCACGGATCGCGCGGAGCACGATGGGGAAGCGGGCGTAGGCGCCCAACCCTTTAGTCAAGAAAGCAGATCATCGCGCAGCGGCGATCGGCGGGCAGGCCTTCGTCGATTTCGTTCGCCAGTTCTCCGGCAATGCGCAGATGGGCGTCGATCGCGGTGACTTCCTCAAACCCGAGCCGCGCATAAAACTGTGCGTTCCATGCCACGTCGCGGAAAGTGGTGAGCGTCAGCGCCTTGAACCCGGTGTTGCGCGCATCGATCTGCGCAGCGCGCACCAGCCCCGCACCGATCCCGCGCCGCTGAAAGGTGGGTGCGACGTCCATTTCCCAGATATGCAATTCGCGCCGGAACGGCTCAGCAACAAGGAAGCCCGCCACCTCCTCGCCGACCAACGCGGTCAGGCAATGGCCCTTGCGGATCAGGCGGGCATAGTCTGCTTCGGAACGGGTGCGGGTAAAGTCGAACCCCGGCGCGGCAGCGAAGGCAACGGCAGCGGCGCGTTCAATCCCAGGCATAGCCTCGGCATCCTGCGGGCGCGCCAGCCGCAGCGTCCAATTACCGCTCACTCTTCCGTCCGGATCAGCACTGTCTCGCCCAGCAGCAGGAACAGCGCGAACGGTGCCCACGCGGCCAGCAACGGAGGGTAACCACCGAAGCTGCCCATCGCCAGAGCGGCATTATCAACCACGAAATAGGCAAAGCCGAGCGCCATCCCGATGATTGCGCGCACGAACAACTGGCCCGACCGCGCCAGCCCGAACGCCGCAATTGATCCCAGCAGCGGCATCAGCAGCGCCGACAATGGCCCGGACAGGCGGTGCCACCACTTGGAACGCATTTCGTCGGTATTGCGCCCCGCTGCTTCGTAGGCGTCGATGCTATCCGACAGTTCCGAGAAACTCAGCGCATCGGGATCGATTGATTGCAGCATGATCCGTTCGGGGCTCAGGCCTTGGCCGACTACCAGTGCAGGCACCATCTCGGTAATCGCGCCTGCCACATCGAAACGTGTCGCCGACTCCATCCGCCATCCGGGCGCGGCATAGGTGGCGCGCGCGCTGCGCACCTGTTCGCGGATAATCCCGCCCGGTGCACGTTCGTACCAAGTCACGCCGCTCAGCACGATGTCCTTGCCCGTGCCGGTCAAGGTCGCAGCCGACAGGATATTGGTGCCGTCGGTGAGATAGACGCTCGACCGCACGCCGCCGGTCGCGGGTGGCGGAATTGGGCCGTATTCGGCTGCTTCCCACGCTTTCAGCGTTGCGTTGGCGCGGGTGACGATGCGTTCGTTAAAACCGAAGCTGACCAGCGACACCACTGCCGCCGTCAACAGCAGCGGCGATAGCACCTGATGCGCGCTCAGCCCCGCCGCCTTCATCGCCACCACTTCGCTGTTCTGATTCAAGGTCACGAGGGTGATCAGTGTCGCCAGCAGCACCGAATAGGGCAGAAAGCGCGAGATAAGCTGCGGCATCCGCAGGCTGGCATACCGCAGGATCTCGGCCTGCCCATTGCCCTCTGCCGCGAGAATTTCGCCAGTGGCTGACAGCAGATCGAGCGCCAGCAGCACAAGCACCAGCATGACGAGCACCGCAAAGATGCGCACCACGAACATCTTGGCGAGATAAAGCGTCAGGGTGCGCGAGGGGAAAAAATCGAACTGCATCGCCGCCTATTCCGCCGGGGTCGCCAGCGCTTCAGGCGCGGCACTGTACGCACGCTGATTGCGGCGGGCGAACAGCTTGCTGATCCGTTTCGAAACCTTGGCGAAACCAGACTCCAGCGCGCCAATCGCCTGCCCACCGGGGACATAGGCAACGCGGTAGTACATCCATAAGATCAGCGCGGCGAACAGCACAAACGGCACCCATAAAGCCAGCACCGGATCAAGCCTGCCGAGCGCAGCGACATCCTCGCCGTATT
>JBGSLI010000501.1:0-1591 GCA_041740775.1 Alteraurantiacibacter sp.
GCCGCCGTTCTCGCTGCCGGTGGCCATGCTCGAAGCCAGCGCGCCCGCCGATCCCGGCCATCGCCGCAATCGCGCCTATCTGCGCTTCATGGTGGCCGATCGTCCCGGCGTGCTGGCCGAAATCACCGCCGCCATGCGCGACGCCGGGGTTTCGATCGAAAGCCTGATCCAGCAGGGACAGGAAGATGGTGAAGATCCGGTGCTGGTGGCGATGGTGACGCATGACGGGCCGGAGGGAGCGGTGGCCAAGGCGCTGGCGTTGCTCGAAGGCTCGCCCAGCCTGGCCGAAGAACCGCTGGTGATGCGGCTGCTGGGATAGCGCTGCTGCCGCCCTATCGATCTTCCGAAATGTCGATCGCCACGCGCTCGCCGGTAATTGGGCGCGCGCGGGCTTCGCCCTCGATGGCCGTCACCAGCGCCGCATCCGCCTCGCTCAGCGATTCGGGAAAGGCAGTGAGATCGACCATGATCGCCGGTTCGGGAACATAGCCGAAGCGGATGCAGGCCAGCGTTCCCACTGCCGCGGGGTTGGTGACCCAGCACGGCGGATCGGTGAGGCCGGGGATGATGATCCGGTCCGATTCCACCTCGCGCGGGATCGGTGATCGATATCGTTCGTCATCGGTCAGTTCGCGGCACACGAGAATCACCCCGTCTTCCTGCGCCTGCGTTTCGCAGGGCTGGCTGGCAGTCAGCGGATCGGGCGCGTCCTCTTCTTCGCCTTCGATATCGGCGGCGGGACCGTAGGTTTGCTGGGCGTGGGCGGCGCTGCCCGACGCGCAGAGGGCAAAAAACAGCGCGGCCAAGATTCTCGACATTGCCACACCTCCTGCCTAAGCCTCGCTGGACTTCGGGATTGGAGGCTGAATTACCCATGAATTCATTGTCCGGTTGTGCAGCCTCCCCCGACAAAAGCGTGCTTGACCGCGTGCTCGTGCTCGAACTCGTGCGGGTCACCGAAGCGGCAGCCATCGCCGCTTCCGCGCTAATCGGTCGCGGCGACGAAAAAGCCGCCGATGCCGCCGCAGTGGAAGCGATGCGCCGCGCCTTCGATACGCTGTATATAGATGGCACGGTAGTGATCGGCGAAGGCGAGCGGGACGAGGCACCGATGCTCTATATCGGCGAGAAGGTCGGCAGCGCGACTGGGCCCGGAAACGAAGGCGCGCCGAAGATCGACATCGCGCTCGATCCGCTTGAAGGCACCACCCTTACCGCCAAGGCCGGCCCCAATGCGCTGGCGGTGCTGGCGGCGGCGGAAGAAGGCTGCCTGCTCAACGCACCCGATGTTTACATGGACAAGATCGCGGTCGGCCCCGGCTATCCCGAAGGGGTGATCGATCTGGCCAGAAGCGCGACCGGGAACGTGCAGGCGGTGGCTTCGGCCAAGGGCGTCAACCCGGCCGATATCATCGTCTGCGTGCTTGATCGGCCGCGCCATGCCGGTTTGATCGCCGAATTGCGCGGGCTGGGCTGCGGGGTGGTGCTGATCGGCGATGGCGATGTGGCGGGCGTGATCGCCACCACCGATCAGGATACCACGATCGACATGTATATGGGCAGCGGCGGCGCGCCCGAAGGCGTGCTGGCA
>JBGSLI010000502.1:0-2848 GCA_041740775.1 Alteraurantiacibacter sp.
CGAGGGCGCCACCGCTCTGGCGGCGCGTTCGGAACACACACCGGGCCGCCTCGCGGACATGGTGGCCAGTCCCGGCGGGGTGACGCGGCAGGGCCTCGATGTGCTCGACGAAGACGAGACGCTGACCCATCTCATAACGAAAACCTTGCGCGCGGCGCGTGATCGCAGCGCCGAAATGGCCCGCGAGGCGCGCGATTGAGCCGTTTTCGCGGTTAACGCCAGGCCGGGGTGCCTGCGTCGGGTTTTCCTTGAAAAATGCCGCCGATATGCCGATATTGCAACCATTCCGGTCCACTTTGGCAGAGGCCGGGCAAAGGAGTTATGGAAAACATGGCAAATTGGAACGACGACCGTGCGACCCGCCAGGGTTTCGGGGTTTCGCCGAGCCAGACGGGTGATGTCGCTGGCCGCACGACCTTCGACGCTGGCCTGCGCAAGCACATGCTTTCGATCTACAACTACATGGCCTCGGCAATCCTGCTGACCGGCATCGTGGCGATGGTCACTGCACGCTCCGGGATGGCGCTACAGTTCGCACAGGGGCCGATGATGTGGCTGGTGGCGCTTTCGCCGCTGGCCATCGTCTTTGCGATGAGCTTCGGGCGGGACAAGTTCTCCGCCGGCACGCTGCAGGCACTGTTCTGGGCCTTCGCGGTATTGATGGGTCTTTCGCTCTCGACTATCTTCCTCGTCTATACCGGCGGATCGATCGCGGCGACCTTCTTCGCCACGTCGGGTGCTTTTGCCGGGCTGAGCCTGTTCGGCTACACCACGCAGAAGGATCTTTCGGGCTGGGGCAGCTTCCTGATCATGGGGGTGATCGGCCTGCTGATCGCCAGCGTCATCAACATGTTCCTGCAATCTGAGGCGCTGATGTGGGCGGTCAGCTTCATCGGCGTGCTGATCTTCGCGGGCCTCACCGCTTACGATACCCAGCGGCTGAAGCAGGAATATCTGATGGTTTCGCAGATGAAGATGACCAATCCTGCGGTCGCCGCCGCCTATCCGATGGGCAAGATGGTGATCATGGGGGCGCTCAGCCTCTATCTCGATTTCATCAACATGTTCCTCTTCCTGCTGCGCTTCATGGGTGCCACCCGCGAATAGGAATGGCGCGCGGCTCGAGTGGTCGCATGCAGGATTCGCTTCATCGTGCCCGGAGCGCAAATGGGCGCTCCGGGCATTTTCTTTGCCGCAGCCGCGCGGTAGTCAGAATTCCTTCACCCAATGCGGGGAATAATCCCCGGTGAGAGGATTCGTGCGCATGATGAAAACCCCGCCGATCGCCATCCGCAGGATCGCCGCCAGATCCGTGGTGGCGGGCAGTGCGGTTGCGCTGCTGGCTGCCTGCGTCACAGCGCCGCCGCCTCCGCCACCACCACCACCTCCACCGCCGCCGGCCGCAGCCGTTGTCGAAGCGATCCCCTATCGCCCGCTGCCGCCACCGCAGGCCGCCTATGACATGCAGATCCCGGCAAAGGATGCATCGGGCACAAGGCAGACGATCAACACCCGTCTGAGCGAGGATCAGGCGGTGTGGCATTTTCGCGCGGGCTGGAATGTTGCCGCGCTCAATTGCACGCGCGACATTCACCAGCCGATCCTAGATACCTATGCGGTGATGCTGCGCCAGCATTCAGGGCTGCTTGCAGGCGTGAATACCAGGCTGGATGCGCATTACCGGTCACAGGCGGGGGGCAATCGCCGGAACGGACTGGTGGCGCGCGAAACCTTTACCACCGAATTGTACAATTACTTCGCCTCGCCGCCAGCGCGCAGCCATTTCTGCGCCACCGCGCTGGCGATCGCGAGCGAATATCAGGCCGCGCCGCCCGCTGATTTCACCCGCTTTGCCGCAACCGGCCTGCAACGCTATGAGGCCGCGTTCGAACAGTTCTATTCCGACTATGAAGCCTATCAGCTGGCCTCGGCCGATTGGGATGCCCGCTATGGCTCGCGCTATGGCGCATCGCAGCCGGGCTGGGTGGCGGTGCACGGAAACGGGATGCAGGTGCAGGCCACGGGCGCGATGGCTATGGGCGCGCTGTCGGGCGAAGCTGGGGCGGTTGCTGATGCAACGACCGGGACTGCGGTGCCGATAGTCCCGGTGAACGAGCGGGCATCGGGAACGCCGGTGGTGCAGCCGGTGCTGGGCGCGAGCGATCGGGAATAGTCGCCAGCAGGGGCAAATACCCCCTTCCATGCGCCCGGTTCTCCCGCTAAGAGGCGCGCCTTCACGGTAGTGGATTTGATCTGCTGCGGGTGATTTTCGGATACTGGAACGGGGCCGTAGCTCAGTTGGGAGAGCGCGTCGTTCGCAATGACGAGGTCAGCGGTTCGATCCCGCTCGGCTCCACCAGTTTCCTTCCGCGCATTGCGCTCCAACGCTATTCGGCGGCGATGATCCCGGCGTCATCGTTCGGCTCGATCCGGGCGGGATCGCCGCCCGCGCGGCACCAGGCCAGAAATTCTCCCGGAATCCGGCTACCTGCAATTTCCAGCATTCCGCGGCCCGGCAGGGTGGCGGTCATTTCGCGCGGGCCTTCGAAGATATCGAGCTGCGGATCGCTGGCGGCAAGGCGCGCCTCCCACCGCCATTCGCCGCCATCGGCGGTCTGGTGCAGTCTGGCATCGGCCAGGAAGCGGCTGCGCATCCCGTTGCCGACAAAGGGGAACAGCGCCGATTGTCCCGGAAACGCCTGGGCGTGGCGGATGATGGTGAAGCCGGGAGGGGTTGCGTCGAGCTGGCAGGCGAGCGTCAGCCACGGCGCTTCTCCCGGCTCGGCAAAGTGGATCGCCTGCCCGTCGGGCGCAACGCTCCACGCCCCATTGGCGGTATCGGGCGAAG
>JBGSLI010000503.1:0-7847 GCA_041740775.1 Alteraurantiacibacter sp.
AGAGAAAAGGATCGCGCCCGTTTGCGGCAGGCGGCGCAGGCTCTGGCGTTCGCTGCGGAGGAACAGCGTTTCGCCCGCATTATCCGCGGTGACATGCGCGAAGCTCTCACCCGGCGGCGCATCGGCGATCCAGCGCAGCGCAGCGGTGGGGCTGACGAACCAGTTGCAGCGCCCGAAAATGCGCCCCGGCCTGAGCATGACCATGAAATGATCCACCCCGCTGGCCAGCTGATCGGCATAGCCGTGGATCGGCCGGTGCAGGCCGATGAGCGGCAGGGCCAGCTTTTCGGCCGGATGCCAATCGGTGGGGAAAGCCACCGCCGCGCCGGTCAGGCGGTAGACGCCATTATCATCGGGCTGGAGCAGGCACATATCCTCCCACGCTGCGCGGGCTGCGCCTTCCAGCCCTCCGCCTGTGCCCAGCATGGCTGCCAGTTCCTCGCCCGGTGCCTGTGCTGGCGCAGTCAGTTGCACGCTTTCAGGATGGGCATCGAATGCCGCCGCGCGCGCCGCCAGATCGGGCTGGGGCTCGAGCCATTCGGCCTCGGCCAGCGCGGTCAGCCCCATTTTCAACGCCCCGCCAGCGCGCGCGCGCGGCAGAAGTTCGTCAACGCTGAATCCGAGCGCGGCCATCGGCCGGGGATTATCCCAATCCGCTGGCCTCTGCCAGTTCGGCGATGCTGGACAGCACCAGATGCGGTGCGCGTCCGGGCGGCTGGCTGGCCCATTGCTCGGCGCTGGTCGATCCGCTGGCGACCGCTATGCCGATCGCCCCGCCTTCGCGCGCCATCTGCATTTCCGCCTTGGGATCATCGCCGACGATGGCGATATCTTCCGCTGCGAGGCCAAGTTGGGCGGCGATGAACGCCATCGCATGGGTGCTTGGCTTGCCGGTCGCCTCCGGCTCGGCCCCGGTCACCCGCGCAATCGCGCCGTTGATGGCGCAGGAATAGCCGAAGCTGCGCCCCTCGCGCGTGGCAAAAAAGGGCACGTCCGAAGCGGTGAGCAGCGCCGCCCCCCTGTCCAGCACCGCTTCGCAGGCGGCGTGGAGGTGCGGCATTGTGCAATCCGGGTGCCAGGCGACATAGACCGCGTCACATTCCGCATGACCGGCAGCATCGGGGGCGGCGCAACTGACACCGAGCTTTTCGAGCGCCGCGATCACCCCCGCATTGCCCAGGACCAGCACCCGTCCATAACCGCGCGCGGCAATCACACCCGCCGCCACCGAATTGGGAGTGAACAGTTTTTCGTCCGGCACCGGCAGGCCGATGGCGCGCAATCTGGGTGCCTGCACGTCGCTGGCATAGGCGCTGCCATTGGTGAGCGCGATCCACGGTATTCCCAGCGCATCGAGCCGTTCGAGCGCCGCTTTCGCACCGGCTATTGCTTCGTAACTTCCGAGCGCGCGATTGGAGAGGATCAGCGTCCCGTCCAGATCGAACATGAAGCCTTTGGGAGTGTGCATATCAATCCTTCGTCATTGCGAGGAGCGAAGCGACGCGGCAATCCAGTCCAACTGCTGCGTATTGGCGAAAGGGCGGGACTGAATTGCTTCGCTTCGCTCGCAATGACGGGCTGGGAATGATCACACCCTGAGTTCCAGCTTCATGTCGCCCTTTTCGATCACCACCTCGTCCACATCGGTGCGTGCGAGCAGATCGCGCAGCAGCTTCATCAGCGGCACTTTCTTCGGATCGTATTGGCGTTCGGCAGGCCCGGCGCGGTGCATCGCCTCGATCAGATTTTCGGGCATGGTGGCGCGCAGCAGGAATTCCTCGTCGGAAAGGTGCTCTCCCAGCTTGCGGCGCAGCACCTTCAGATCCGCCATCCCCTGCTCCTCGCGCAATTCCTTCGTGCGCGGATTGGCCATGATCTTGTCCATCACCTGCGGATCGACCGGGGCGTTGGGCCTGCCGAAACGGCCGATGGCAAAGCGGATGATCTCGTCGGGGATCACGCTCCAGCGTTCCTTGGCGGTCACATTCATCACCGCCTGCGTTTGCAGCATCTGCGCAAACGGGGTCATCACGATTGGCCAGCCCAGTTCACGCCGCACGCGGCCCATTTCCTCGATCACCGCGCCTTCCTTTTCCGGGCAGCCGTGATCGGCAAGATGGCGGCGCATCGTGCCGACCATGCCGCCGGGCAGATTGTGCTGGAAATAGGCCGCGTCAAACGCGCGCGGGGCGCCCGTGGGCAGGCCTTCGGCCTCTGCCATAGCGGTGAAGAAGGCGGAGACTTCCTCCACTGCTTCGTCATCGACATCGACCGTGTGGCCCGCCGCGCGTAGATTGGCGATCATCCGGGTGACGGGCGGGTTGCTGGTGCCATCGGCCGCGCCACCGCTGGCGCATTGCACTGCGGCAATGCCCAGATCGGCGGCTTCGAGGCACGCGGGTTCGGCCAGGCCAATGGTGCAATGGTTGTGCAGTTCCAGCGGCTTGTCGCCGATTTCGGCCTTGATCGCCGGGATCAGCGTGGCCGCGCGCTTTGGCGTCAGCAGCCCGCCGGGGTCCTTGATATACAGCGCATCGATATGCGGGCAGGCCGCCATTGTGCGCGCGGCGGCGGCATAATGCGCATCATCGTGGATCGGGCTGATCGAATAGACCAGCGCGCCTGTCACCTGTTCTCCCCCTGCGCGCTTCACCATGCCCGCCACCTGCGCGTTGGCGGCGGCATCGTTCATCGGATCGGCCAGCGCAAAGCGGCGGATGCCATTCCTCGCCAGCGTGCGGAAGGCCAGTTCCATGAAATCGGGGGTGGCGGTTTCCCAGGCGATAAAGCGGAAGCCGGTGGAGAGGAATTGCAGCGGGGTGTTGCGGCAGATATCGGCCATCGCGCGGATGCGTTCCCACGGGTCTTCGCGGCTGTAACGCACCGCCACGCCCATGTGGGTGGAGGTGGTGAAATCGATCGCCCGGTAACCCGCGCGCTCCATTGCCGGGGCAATCGTCAGCGTTTTGGCGGTGTTGATCCCGGTTGCGCCCCACAGGCACTGGTTGCCATCGCGCAGGCTTGTTTCGACGATCCCGATATCAGCCATCGGCCTTCACCCGGATCAGCGGCTGGCCCGCTTCCACCGCGCTGCCGTTTTCCACCAGCACCTCGGAAACTCTGCCGCAAACCCCCGCACGGACCGAATTCATCAGCTTCATTACCTCGATAATGGCAATAATCGTGCCTTCCTCCACCTTGTCGCCCACTTGCACGAAAGGGTCTTCGCCGGGACGCGGGGCGGAATAGTAATTGCCCAGCAAGGGGGCGATGACATCGACTTCGCCTGCGCCCGGTTCTGTCGTCGGCGAATCCCCGCGCAGGCGGGGATCCGGTGCGATGCCGCTGGAAGTCCCCGCCTGCGCGGGGTCTCGCTCTGCGGGTTCTTCTTCGGGCCAGCGATCCGCGCCCGCACCCTCCCGCCGGATGCGCAGCTTCAGCGCGCCCATTTGCAGATCGAGCGCGGTGAAATGGCTGGCATCGAGCAGGCGGGCGATTTCGGCGATGTCCTTGCCCGTCAGGCTCACTTGCGTTGGCCCCCGCCGAATATGCCCATAACGTGCGCGAGCGGATTGTCAGCGGGCGGGGCAACGGGCTTCGCCGCCGCATCCTTCACCGCCCACACGGTTTCGGGGCGCGACTGGAGCAGGACGATATTTCCCTGCTTGTCCACCGCCCATTCGATATCCTGCGGTCTGCCGTAATGGCGTTCCACCTTGCGGCCCACTTCGCGCAAGGCCATCAGTTCGTCATCGGTGAGGCAGGGGGAATTGCGCATTTCGCCGGTGTTTTCCACTTCCACAATCCCGCCAGCAGGAGCGGGCACCTGCCGCGCGTGTTTGTCCGAAATGTCGCGGACCGAGATTTCACCGGTGATCTTGCCCAGAACCCATCGATCGGGCGTAACCTCGCCCGAAACCACCGCACTGCCCAGCCCCCACGCGCCCTCCACGGTGATGACCGATTTGTCGCCCGTGGTGGGGCTGCGGGTGAACATCACGCCCGCGCATCTGGCATCCACCATCTGCTGCACCACCACCGCCATCGCCACCTGATCTTCGGGAATGGCGTGTTTGCGGCGGTAGGTCATGCTTTCGACCGAATAGAGGCTGGCCCAGCATTCGCGCACTTTCTGCACCATCGATGGTGCATCGATGACCCACAGGAAGGTGTCCTGAAGCCCGGCAAAGCTGGCATCCTCGGCATCTTCGGTGGTGGCGGAGGAGCGCACGGCAACAGGCTGGCAATCGGCGCACAGCCGCCTGTGCGCGGCGGTAAGCGCGGCATCGAGAGCGTCGGGCATGGCTGCTGCGATCACCCGTGCGCGCAGGGATTGCGAAAGCTGCGTTGCCGCATCCAGATCATCGGGATCGAGCGCCTCCACCTGAGCGCGGACCGGCCCGGCGGTTTCGATCTGTTCGAGGAATTGCTCGAATGCCGCGGTGGTCACCACGAAGCCCGGCGGCACGGCGATGCCGGCCTGCGTCAATTCACCCAGCGAAGCGCCTTTGCCGCCTACGGTGGGGCGATCATCGATGCCGACATCGGCGAACCAGGCGACTGGCTGCATGGTTCAGGCCTCCTCCAGCCTGGGAGCTGCCTCGGCGGGCTGTTCGAGAATCGTCACCGTGCCCCTGCCGCCATCCACGCGGATGCGCGCGCCGTCCCTGATCTTCTGCGTGGCATTGCCCGTGCCCACCACTGCGGGCAGGCCATATTCGCGCGCCACGATGGCCATGTGGCTCATGCTGCCGCCGATATCGGATACAGCCGCGCCGATCTTCTGGAACAGCGGAGACCAGGTGGGATTGGTGATCTGGCAGACGAGGATATCGCCTGTCTGGATGCGGCCGATTTCCCTGGCCGATTTCACCACCCGCGCAATGCCTTCCACCACCCCCGAACAGGCGGCAAAGCCTTTCAGCTCGTTGGGATCGCCCTCGCCATCGGACAGCCAGGCATCCAGATTGTCGCGGGTGATCCCCCACAGCATCACGATCGCCGGATCGTCGATCACATCGGGCACATGGCCCAGCGCCGGGGGCACGGTTTCGCCCGCCCATTTTTCAATCGCCGCCTTGCGTTCGGCCACGATCGCGGGCCAGCGCCGGGGGCCGAGCGGGGGCGATCCGCTGGACCAGGCCAGCATCAGATCGACGATCGCGCTTTCCAGTTCGTAATGGGTGAGGTGGAACACGTCTTCTTCCGCTGCGAAGAAGCCGTGTTCCACCAACAGGGTACCGAATTCCCTGATCTTGTTGAAGAACAGGTTCGTATACCAGTGCTCGCAATAAAACTTGTGGCCTTCGACATAGGGGAAAACCCGGTGCGCCAGATCGATCAGCTGATCGTATGTGGCACGGTCCTCATCGGTATCGAGCAGTTCGCGGTAATCGGCCACCAGCGCCTCGCGCTCTGCCACCAGCCTTTCCAGCGGGCGTTCGATATTCTCGCCCGCCTTCACCTTGGCGATATAGCCGGGCAGCGCGGCAAAGGGCATCGAAAGATCATCGTTCCAGCTGCGGTGATAATGGTAAAAGCCATCCCCCACATTGACGTTGAACCAGGGGTTGCGGCTCGTCTCCAACTCACCCAGCCATTGCCTGCCGTGCTCGCCCAGCGCATCGAGTTCGGCCAGCACCGCCGCGATATCCATATCGGGGGTGAAATGCGCATCCACCCCCAGTTCCACCGCGCGCCGGGCGAGGCGTTTCACTTCCTCGTCGGGGCGGAAGATTTCCGCTTCCATTCCCGCCACCATCCGGCTGATCGCCTGATCGGTTATTTCGGGAAAGGCCTTTTTGCAGAAATCGAAGAAGGTGAGATAGGCGCCATAGCCGAGCAGCAGGAATTCGAAGTGGTGGTGCCACATCCGGAAATAGCCTTCGAGCGTCTTCCGGTAGGTATCGATCAGCGCGTGATTGGCGGCCACGCCCTTGCCCGAATGGGTGGTTTCGATCGGTTCGAGGTCGGGCAATGAAGGCGATGGAAGCGCCTGCGCATCGGCGATCAGCGCCTTCATCTTGTCCTTCCACCGGGCGTAGAGTTCTTCCCAGTGTTCGTAATAATAAAAGCCGCGCTGCTGGAATTCGGCTGCGCGTGCGGCGATTTCCTCCGGATCGGTGACCGGCACGCCGCCGATGAACACCCGCCCGTTGATGATCCGGTGGTCGATCCCCTTGGTGGTAGGCAGCACATGCACGCGGGTGTTGAACGCGCCGAGCGCGCAATAGGCGGCTTCGGCGGTGATCATGTCGAAATGGTGCATGGGTTCGGGAAAATGCATCGAATTGTAGAACCAGAAGCGCGCGTCATCTTCGGGCACGAACTGGCAGTAATAGGGATAGGCGGCCTGCGCCGACTCGGTGCCGGGGGTCACCGCTATGCTGGAAGGCAGGGGAAAGCTCTTGGCCTCGGGCATATGGTGCATCCTCTGGTATGCGACCCGAGCGGCGGCGGCTTTTGCCATCTCGCCAGGGGCTCGGGAACGCGGGCGATGCTATGCGGTGATCGGACCGTAGGCAAAGGATTCGCGCGCAGCGCGAGCAGGACAAAAGCGCGAGCGATTTTGTCTTATCGGGGTTCCGTTACCTTCCGGGTGAAATCGGTCACATCTTCCAGCACCGGCGCACGGCCGCGCAACGGGCGGGCAAGCGCGGTGACGATATCGATATGATCCACCCCGGCATATTGCACCAGCTGCGCATCCACCCCGGCGGCAGAGAGGCGCGCGGCCAGCGCCTCGGCATTGCGCGGCTTGATCGTGGTATCTTCCGCCCCTGTCAGCAGCAGCGCGGGCGGGGCAGCGGCATCGGCGAAGGTGACCGGCTGGGTATCGGCGGGATCGGGCCACTGGCCGAAGGCGGCGATCGAGGAATCGGTATCGAAGGGGACGAAATCATACGGCCCCGCCAGCCCCGCCATGCCCGCAATCGCGGCGTGATCATCGCCCAGCCAGCGGCCATCATTGGCCAGCATCGCGGCGATATAGGCGCCTGCCGAATGGCCCGCCAGCACGATGCGCTCGCCATCGCCGCCATGCTGAGCAATATTGGCGCGCACCCAGCGCACCGCCGCCGCGCCATCTTCCACAAAGCCGGGAAAGCGCACCTCGGGCACCAGCCGGTAATCGGGGACGACCACGACAAATCCCTGCGCCGCCAGCGCCCGCCCGGCAAAATCATAGCCGTGGCGCGTGCCCGAATTCCAGCTTCCGCCGTAAAAGAACACGATCACCGGGCGCGGGGCATCGCTTTGGGTCAGCGGAACATAGATATCGAGCGCCCGCCGCTCCCCCGCGCCATAGGCGATACCATCGGCCGCCTTGCGGCTGTCCGCATCCCACGGCACCAGCGCGTTGAACGTGCGCAGCGGCGACAGGGCGTAGGAAATGCCCGTTCCCAATGCCGCCAGCAGCAGCAGGGCGAGCAGGATTTTCACGATGGCTGCCCGCGCCCTGGTCAATTGTTCGGCGCGTGGCCGGTGCGCCACTGGCTGGGGGTGATGCCGAAGCGCTTGCGGAACAGGCGGGTGAAATAGCCGGGATCGAGAAAGCCGGTGCGATAGGCGATGTCGGCGATCGACAGGCATCTGGCGCGCGGATCGATCAGCAGATCGCCCGCCCGGTCCAGCCGCATGGCGTTCAATTCCTGCACGAAACTGGTGCCGTTGCCCGCCAGCAGTGTTTGCAGATAGCGTTTGGAAATGCCGCAATCCTCCGCCACTTTTTCCGGGCCGAGATCGGGGTCGGCGTAATCGCTTTCGATCCGGCGCAGGATACGCCGCGCCAGCTGGCCGCGGTGGTGGGTGCTTTCGCCCGGTTCGTGAAAGCCGGTGGCCAGCGCCAG
>JBGSLI010000504.1:0-1710 GCA_041740775.1 Alteraurantiacibacter sp.
GCCCTTGGCGCGGATCATGCTGTCTGCCACCGGCAGCACCGGGATGGCGCCCGCGCCATGGTGCAGGGCTTCCAGCAGGCGCACGATCACCGCGCGTGGCAGATCGGGCCGGGCGGCATCGTGGATGAGGACATTTTCAGGGTTAGCACCAGCAAGCGATTCCAGCCCCAGGCGCACGCTGTCCTGCCGGGTTTTGCCACCCTTTATCAGCGCGATACCGTCAATTCCTGACAGCGCCTCGCGCGCTACGCTCTCTGCCCCATCGGGAATCACCACCACCAGCGGTTTTGCACCCGCCGCCGCCAGCGCCTCTGCCGAATGGCGCAGCACGGGCTTGCCTTGCCACAGGGCGAATTGCTTGGGCACGGCCTGCCCGGCGCGCATTCCCTTGCCCGCCGCAACCACGATCGCGGCAAAGGGCGGGAGGGGGGAAGGGGAATGGCTCATGCGGCCTCGCGCGCTACCTGCTTGAGCCGGTCCTCGCAATCCACTATGCGCCTGCCCATATTTTAGGCAGCAGCATGAACCACACGCTTTATCCTCCTCCCCCGGCGGTCACGCCCATCGCCATCGGCCCTGTGCGGATCGAATGCCCGGTGGTGCTCGCGCCGATGACGGGGGTGACGGATATGCCCTTCCGCCGCCTCGTGCGTCGCTATGGTTCGGGCCTCAATGTCACCGAAATGATCGCCAGCGAGGCGGCGATCCGCGAAACCCGCCAGTCGATCCAGAAAGCCCGCTGGCACGCCAGCGAAGACCCGGTATCGATGCAGCTGGTCGGCTGTGATCCTGCCAGCATGGGTGATGCCGCGCGGCTGAGCGAGGATCAGGGCGCGGCGATCATCGATATCAATTTCGGCTGTCCGGTGCGCAAGGTGGTGGGCCAGTTTGCCGGCAGCGCGCTGATGCGCGAAGTGCCGCTGGCGCGCAAGCTGATGGAAGCCACGGTGAAGGCGGTCAGCGTGCCGGTTACCGTGAAGATGCGCATGGGCTGGGATCACGACAGCCTGAACGCCCCCGAACTGGCGCATATCGCCGAAGATCTGGGGGTGAAGCTGGTGACGGTTCACGGGCGCACGCGCAATCAGATGTACAAGGGGCAGGCCGACTGGTCGTTTGTCCGCCGGGTGAAGGATGCGGTGCAGATCCCCGTCATCGTCAACGGCGATATCTGCACCATCGCCGATGCCGCAGCGGCGCTGGAACAATCGGGCGCAGACGGGCTGATGATCGGGCGCGGGGCCTATGGCAGGCCGTGGCTGCTTGGGCAGGTGATGCACTGGTGGCGCACTGGCGAGACGCTCGAAAGCCCCGGATTTGCCGAACAATATGAAACCATCGTCGAACATTATGCTGCGATGCTGGAACATTACGGCCGCGATGTGGGGGTGAAGATCGCCCGCAAGCATCTGGGCTGGTATACCAGAGGCCTGCACGGCAGCGCCGATTTCCGCAACAAGGTGAACTTCATCGACGATGCGCAGATGGTGCTGGGAGAACTGGAACGGTTTTACGATCCCTTCCTGCGGCGCCGCGCGGCGTGAGCGCGGGCGATTCTTGCGCCGCTGAACCCGGCCCGCGCGAACAGATTGCCGGGCTCAGCTTTGCCATGCTGCTGCTGGCACCCGATCTCACCATCGCCAAGGCGAATCCCGCCGCCGAAGTGCTGCTGGGGCAAAGCGCAGCTCGCCTTGCCGGACGCAGCCTGCT
>JBGSLI010000505.1:0-1943 GCA_041740775.1 Alteraurantiacibacter sp.
CACCGCCGCTCCGGCTGGCGCTGCGCCCCGGAAGGCCTGACCGACAGCGACACGAAAGGGCGGGCGCCGTCGCATGCCGGTGCCCGCCGCTTCCTTCGATTACGTGAGATAGGACGAGACTATGGCTATCAGTGTAGGCGGCGAAGAAAGGCCGATGTCCGACATCAATACCACGCCGCTGGTGGACGTCATGCTGGTGCTGCTGATCATCTTCCTGATCGCGGTGCCGGTGGCCATCCAGACGGTGGAGCGGCTGGAAATCCCGATCATTCCGATGCAGGAATCGGATGACAAGGTGGAAAACCTGCTGATCACCGTCACCACCACCGATGCGGAAGGGCGCACGCCGCGCACGATCCGTTCGGGCTTCAGCGGAGCAACCCGCGATGGCGAATGCCGGGTGTTCTTCAACAACACCACCTTGATGGATTCGACCGAGCTTTACGATGCCGCTTTCGAGCGCCTCGATGCGATCGTGCAGAATTATCCCGGTGGTGCCGAGGCGATCGTGAACGATCCCGAAGCGATCCCGCAGGTGCATATCCGCGGCGATATCAACGCCCCCTGGCGCTGTGTCGCGGGCACTATCTTCAACGTGCAGGCCGCCGGTTATCCCACCGTCGCCTTCATTTCCAATCCGGTCGATCCGACCCCGTAAGCGGGCCCGGTCCGGCAGCAGATTTAGGAGTAGCAACCCATGGCAATGTCAGGCGGCAGTGATGATGGCGCGCCGATGATGGAAATGAACATGACGCCGTTGATCGACGTCCTGCTCGTGCTCCTCATCATGTTCATCATCACCATCCCGGTAGCGACGCACGCGATCAATATCGATCTGCCCGCACCCGATCCCAACAGCACCCCACCTCCGGTCGATCCGGTTACCAACAAGATCGTGCTGACCCCGGATGGGCAGATATTGTGGAATGGCGAAAGCATCGATCAGGGTGGCCTCGTTTTCAATTTGCAGCAATCGCTCACTTTCGCGGTAGAGCCGGAACTGCAATTCGAACCCGAAGCCAACGCCAGCTATGATCTCTCGGCCCGCGTGCTGAGCCTGATCAAGAATTCGGGCGTCACCAAATTCGGATTTGTCGGTAACGACAAATACCGGCAGTTCGGCAGCGGCGCCTAGGCGCTGCGCCTTATCCGGTGCAAACCGGCAGCAAGGGGCGGCTTCGGGCCGCCCTTTTTTGTGCCCGCAAGGTTCACCGCTGCCCATCGCAGGGCCATTCGGGTCTGGGGTTTTCAGTCCCCGTGATTTGGTTGCACCGGGTGAATTCGCCAGTATGATCGAAGCGCTATTCCTGATCGCGCTGTGCGATCGCTCCTCGTCGGGATGTCTGCGCCAGGCCTCAGCGTGTCACCGGCATCTTGCAGCGACGCGATCCTGGGAGCCGCTCAGCCGCTCTAGAAAAACCAGCCGATCGCAAAGCAGGCGGCCAGGCCGACCACGATATTCATCGGCACGCCGATCTTCACGAAATCCATGAAGCGGTAATTGGCCGCGCCATAGACAAGCGTGTTGGTCTGATAGCCTATCGGGGTGGCAAAGCTGGCGCTGGCGCCGAACATTACCGCCACCACCAGCGGGCGCGGATCGATGCCCAGCGCGCTGGCAAGGCCGATGGCAATCGGCGTCATGATGACGGCAACGGCATTGTTGGTGACGGTTTCGGTCAGCAGGCTGGTGATGGCATAGATCGCCACAAGCAGCGCGAACGGCGACAGGCTGGCGAGCAGCGGGCGGAGGCTGGTGACGATCAGATTCACCGTCCCGGCGTTTTCCAGCCCCTTGCCGAAGGCGAGCATGCCGAAGATCAGAACCAGCGTATTGCCGTCGATAGAACCCCAGGCCTCTTCGGGTTCGAGGCAGCGCAGCAGCAGCACCACCCCCACGCCCGCCATCGCCAGCCCCGCGATCGGCCAGCCCATTGCGGCGG
>JBGSLI010000506.1:0-5406 GCA_041740775.1 Alteraurantiacibacter sp.
ATCAGCCCCATCACCAGATCCAGCCCCAGCGCCAATTCCAGCGCCGCCGCGCCCGCCCAGGCGGGGATGACGATTCCCGATATCCGGCCCCAGCCTCCCGCCCAGCCGATGCCGCTGGATCGCATTTCGGGCGGATAACCCAGCGTTGCCAGCGTGTTGATCCCGGTCTGCCCGCCGATCTGGGTATATTGCCAGGCGATCATCGCCACCAGAAACGCGCCGGTGCCGAAAGGCAATTGCCCCATCGCGTAAAGCGCGGCGGCATCGATCAGGAAGAACAGCGTGATGAGCCAGTAGGGGTTCACCCGGTCCATCAGGAAACCCATCGTCGCGGTGCCCGCCGCGCCGCCGGCAAAGGCAATCATCGCCAATATGGCAAATTCCTGGATCGGAATGCCGCCCAGTTCCTGAAAGAAAGTTGGCATCCAGTTGGCCAGCAACGCGATATTGCCCAGCGCCAGAAAGGCGGTGCACCACAGGATCAGCGTCTGGACCAGATAGGGCGCACGCAGCAGCGCCAGCGGGCCGATGTTCCGGCCGGTTCGCGGCTCTGCGTCACCCAGATGGAAGGTTGCGTTGCCAAGCAGTTGCCGACGCGGATCGAGCAGGCTGATCGTTGCCGGAATTTTCGGGTCCGCCGGATCGCGGGCAACGCGAAAGGCCAGGCTTTCGGGCACCAGCCATAGGAGCGGCACGGCGGCAAAGCCCAGCATCCCGCCGACCCAGAAGCCGATCTGCCAGCCGTAAAGATCGAGCAGCCAGGCCGCCACCACCCCGCTCGCCGCCGAACCGCTGGAAAAGAAGATCAGCGCCATCGCCATGAAGAAGGCGCGTTTGCGTTTGGGAATCATTTCCGACAGCAGCGACAGCGCGATCGGCAGCATGGCGGAAAAGAAGATGCCCGAAATCCCCCGCAATACCGCCATCTGCACCACCGTCTGCGCCCAGACTGCGGCGATGGAGAGCACCCCGAAGCCGAAGGCGCAGAGCGCCAGCACCGGGCGCCGCCCGACCCGGTCCGCCAGCGGTGGCATCACGAAAGCGCCCAGCGCCATGCCGACATAGGTCCAGAAGATCACCTCGCGCATGGCGGCAGGTTCGACCGCCAGCCCCTCGGCGATCGCGGGCAGGATCTTGCCGAAGAAATACATGTCGAACCCGTCGATGAACAGCACCGCCGCGCACACCGCCAGCATGGTGATCTCGCGCCGTCCGATGGGGCGTTCGTCGATGAATGCGGCAACGTCGAAACGCGCGCCCGTGACAGGCTGGCTGGCCATGATTTCTCCCGTGGGCGGGAGATTGACCTTGTCCGGCGTTTACGTCAATCGGCTGCAGGCAAGGGCGGCTGCGGATTGTTGGGGATCAGGATCAGCTCGTTGGCCTCGATCCGCACCGATGCCAGCCGCGACAGCAGGTTCATGCCGATGACATTGGTGCCCCCCACCAGCCCCGGCGCGATTACCGCATCCAGCCCGTTGGCGGCAACATTGCCGAAGCGCAGCGATTCGATATTGGTCATGTAAGCGGCCACGGTGCCGTTGGCGGTGTTGAGCCGGATCGGCAGTCCGCCGTCGCGCTCCTCCAGCCCGGCAGCGCGTGCGGTCGCCTCGGAAACTGCGGTCAGCGTAGCGCCGGTATCGACGAGGAAGGCGGCGCGGTGGCCGTTCACCTCGGCTTCCAGCCAGTAATGCCCGTCCACATGCAACGGCACGCGCGTTTCGCTGCCCACCACCACCTGTTCGGGCAGGCCGATTTCGGGCAAGGCGAGCGAGAAGCGCGGATCGAGCCGCGAAAGTTGCAGCACCACCAGCACCAGCACGCCCACCAGCGCCAGCGTGCTGCCCAGCCGCAACAGCCGCCCCAGCAGCGGGATGCGCGATACCAGCAGCGATCCCAGCAATCCCGCCAGCATCGCGATCAGCGCCGTAAGCAGCAGCCCCGAACGCGGAATTTCACGGATCGAATGCGCCAGCTGATCGAAGACGGGGGCGAGTTCCATGCCGAGCATATAGCGCGCCTTGGCCGCTTTGCGACCCGCAGCTAAGGTGCACTGCGCGGGATGGTGGCCTTTGCCAGCACCAGCGAGAAGCGGTTCCGGCGGTCGGTCCAGCGTTGCACCGGGGTCCAGTGGCCTGCCAGCAGCAGCAAATTGGCGCTGCGCTTGCCGAATTTGTGGCTGTTTTCGGTATGGATCGATTCGCCCGCCTGCATGGAGAATTCCTCGCCTGAGACGCTGAAGCGCAGGTCTCGCGTGGCCACCAGATGCATTTCGATGCGAGCGTAGATATCCACCCAGCGTGCTTCGTGGCGGAAGGCGTCTTTGGGTATCGTGCCACCCAGTTCGCGATTGATGCGGGTGATGAGATTGAGGTTGAAAGCGGCTGTAACGCCCGCAGCATCGTCATAGGCGGCCTCTAGCACGTCCGTGCCCTTGATCAGATCCATCCCGATCAGCAGCAGCGCTTCATCACCCAGCGTGGCGCGCATTTCGCGCAGCAGGTCCACCGCAGTGCGCGGCACCATATTGCCGATGGTGGAGCCGGGAAAGAAGCCCAGCTTGGGCATGTCCGCCACTTCGGCAGGCAATTGCACCCGACGGGTGAAATCGGCCTCCACCGGATGCACCGGCAGGCCGGGAAAGCGCGCGGCGAGATCGGCGGCGGCAGCGCGCAGGAATTCGCCCGAAATATCCAGCGGCACATAGGCCCCCGGCGAAATGGCGGAGAGCAGCAGCGGGGTCTTGACCGAGGAGCCGGAGCCGAATTCCACCACCGCCCGCCCCGGTCCGATCAGATCGGCAAACTCCCCGCCCCTTTCGGTCAATATTTCGGTTTCGGCGCGGGTGGGATAATATTCGGGAACCCCGGTGATATCCTCGAACAATTGCGATCCGCGCTCATCGTAGAACCAGCGCGCGGGAACCGCCTTCTGCCGCTGCGCCAGACCTTTGAGCACGTCGGCGCGAAAGGCCCGGTCCACCCCGTCTTCGTCCAGATCGACCAATTGTATTCCGTGTTTCGGTCTCATCAGATGTCCTTTGCCAGCCGCAGGCCGGTGAACTGCCAGCGTTGCCGGGGATAGAAGAAATTGCGATAGGAGGCGCGCGAATGGCCGCGCACGGTGGCGCAGCTTGCGCCCTTCAACACCCATTGCCCGGCCATGAACTTCCCGTTGTATTCGCCCACTGCACCCGCCGCGGGGCGGAACCTTGGAAAAGGTAGATAGGCGGAACGGGTGAACTGCCAGACATCGCCGAACAATTCGCCCGTTCCTACCGGCATCGGCGGCGCGGCAGCATCGAGCTGATGGCCCGCCCCGGCATCGAAGCGCGGCCGACTTTCGGGTGCATCCTGCCCGCGCGCAATCGCTTCCCATTCGAATTCGGTGGGCAATCGGCGACCTGCCCAGGTGGCAAAGGCATCGGCCTCGAAATAGGAGATGTGGCACACCGGCGCATCCGCATCGCGTTGCTGCCAGCCGCAATGGGTGAACTGTTCTTCCCCGCGCCAGTAAAGCGGAGCGGCAATATCGCGCCGCTGAACCCAGGCCCAGCCATCGGACAGCCACAGCCGGTGATCGCGATAGCCGCCATCATCGATGAACTGCTGCCACTCGCTATTGCTGACAAGGCGGCGGGAGAGGGCAAAGGGTTCCAGCAGCACGCGATGCGCCGGGCCTTCATTGTCGAAGGCAAAGCCATCGCCCTGATGGCCGACGCGGGCGATCCCGCCGGGGTGGCTGATCCAGCCGTCTTCCTGCGTGGCGGTGCGCGCAGGCGCATCCTGCCACATGGCAGGCCCAAGCGGGTTCATGCTGAAAGCGTGCTTGATATCGGTCAGCAGCAATTCGATGTGCTGTTCCTCATGCGCGATGCCGAGCGCGATCAGCCCCGCGCAGGCGGGATCGTCCAGCAGACGCTCCATCGCAACATCCACATGCGCGCGCCATCCCATAACCTCGGCCAGCGTGGGCCGCGTCATCAGGCCGCGATGCGCACGCGCGATGCGTTCGCCCTCGGTCTCGTAATAGGAATTGAACAGGAAGGGGAAGCGATCGTCGAACAGGCGATAGTCGGGCAGATGATCGCGCAGCAGGAAGGTTTCCCAGAACCAGGTGGTATGCGCCGCGTGCCATTTGGCGGGCGAGGCGTCTTCCATCGACTGGATCGTGGTATCCGCCTCGCTCAGCGGGGCGATCAGCGCCTCGGTCAATGCCCGCGTGCGGCGAAAGTGCCGGGCGAGCGATGGCGCTTCGCGTTCCTCCGCATCGGGGCGGGCGGTATTCGGGGATATGGGCAATGCCCCCTCCTGTCAGCATGGTCGCTTGCTTGCCCGCCTACATGGGGCAAGGTGTTGCCCATGAAAACCCCCGGCAAAGGGTCATGTTCCCGCAAGCGGTCAGGCGGCGCGGCGCACCTGGTTACGGCCATTGTTCTTCGCATCATACAGCGCCGCATCGGCATGCGCGAGCAGGTCTTCGCCGGAATCGCGCTTCGTCCATTGCGCCAGCCCGACGCTGATCGTCACATCGGGCAGGTCCGACCCCTCGATCCCGCCCTCCACCGATTTGCGCAGGCGTTCGGCCAGCGTGCGCGCGGCGGCAGCATCCACGCCCGGCAGCAGCCATACGAATTCCTCCCCGCCAATGCGCCCCACCACATCGCCCTTGCGCGCCTGCGCACGGGCGAAATTGGCAACCTGCTGGATCACCTCGTCTCCCGTGCGGTGGCCGAAGCAATCGTTTACCGCCTTGAACCGGTCGATATCGAACATGATCGCGCTGAGCGGCGTGGCCCGCCTTTGCGCCTGCGCCACCATCACATCGAGCCGGGCAAAGGTGCAGCGGCGGTTGGGCAGGCTGGTGAGCGGATCGGTATTGGCCAGCTTCTGCGCTTCCGCCGCCAGCCGCACCGCCCGCCCGCGCGCCAGATCCAGCGCGGCTTCGCGGCTCACTTGATCGGTAACATCCATCGCCACGCCGAACACCGCGATCCGCTTTTCCTCCTCGTCAAATTCGTTGAGCATCGACATTCGCAGCGTTCGTTCGATACCGCCTGCCGGCCTGATCCGGTAATCGAAGGTAAACGGCGCGCGTTCGTGGCGGTGGCGGGCGATTTCATCGAACAGCGCGTCGCCATTGTCGGGCAGCAGATGGCGGACATCGCCGGGATCGGCGGAAAGCGCAGGCGGCAGGCCGTTCAATTCCAGCATCCGGGCCGACCATTCCTGCGCGCCGGTGACCAGATCGAGCCGCCAGCGCCCGATCCCGGCGATCCGTTCGGACAGGTCGAGCATCAGGAGATTATCGTGCAGCGCGGCGTTGCGGCGCAACAGCTGGCGCTGCAATTCTTCGCGCTTCAGCGTGGCTGCGGCAATCGGCAGCGCGGTGGCCAGCGTGGTCAGC
>JBGSLI010000507.1:0-4291 GCA_041740775.1 Alteraurantiacibacter sp.
GGAAATGAAGATGGATGTTGGCACTGCATCGCTGGTGTCGAAGGTAATCGTATCGAACGGACGGTTGAACCAGTTGGTCTGATCGGTCCGCTGTTCGCTCTGGCTATTGTTCACATACATCGCATCGGCGGTGAAGGTGAGCGTTTCGATCGGGCGGAACTGCGCCGTGCCGGCCAGATTCAGCCGCTCGCGATCGAATTCGGAAAAATGATAGCGGCTGTCGTTGGGCACCGCCACCAGCGTGTTGGGATCACTCGGCGCGCCGGTCACCACAGTTGCCGCACCCTGACCGGGGAAGCTGGAGAAGGGCGCGATGTTCCAGGCGTTGGACGTGGCGCTTACCGATTCGCTCTGCCGTTCCTGATAGGCGCCAAACAGTGATACGCCGAAGGTATCATTGGGATCGGTCCAGGTCAGAACGCCCGACACTTCAGGGTCAACGTGGAAATCCGAATTGCTCAGATCATAAAGCCCCTTCACGCCCACGCTGCCGCGCAGGCCTGTTCCGGCGGCTTCCAACGGACGCGATGTAACCACATTGATGGCCGCGCCAATGCCGCCCGAAGGGATCGCCGCCCGGCCGGTCTTGTAGACTTCAAGGCGCGAAACGCCTTCCGAGGCGAGATTGTTGAAATCGAAGGATCGGCCGGTGGCGCGACTGAAGTCGACATCCTGATCGCCGCCCACAGAATTGACGAAAGTGGTGGCGATCTGGCGACCGTTGACGGTGACAAGATTGAACGACGGACCAAAGCCACGCACGGTCACCTGCGAGCCTTCGCCGTTGATGCGGCTGATCGAAACGCCGGGAATGCGCTGGAGCGATTCGGCGAGGTTGGTATCGGGGAATTCGCCGATGTCTTCGGCGGAAATCGCATCCACGACGCCGAAGTTCTCGCGTTTGATATCCATCGCCCGTTCAAGGCTGGCGCGCACACCGGTAACGATGATGATGTTGGACTGGTCTTCGGCGGCGTCCTGAGCGGTCGCATCCTGACCCAGAGCGGCCGGTGCGGTAACGCCCAGCGCCAGTGCGGAAACGCCCGCCGACAAAATCGCCCGGCCATTGCGGCCAGCCGGATGACGACGGAAATTGCTGTTGGCCAATGCCCTCATGTCTCTACCTCTCTCCAAGTATCGGCATCTTTGTGCCGAATCTTATGTGGGTCCTCTGGTACACAATTGTGTGCCGACCGTTACGGCCTGACACTGATAGCGCTACCATTGCTGTCGGATTAACATGAAGTTGCCTTGTGTCAACCGCAAATCCATGCGCGTATTCGGTAGCTTGGAGCAGGCTCTGCCTGTGTTAGCGATATCAAATAATTGATGTTGAAGCGAAATTATCGCCCGGATCGCCAGTCTTGGGTCCTTCCTTCCGAATGCAGAAAACGCTCGCCGTTCATCCGTTGGGGTCTTGGCGTCCGCCTCGGCAATGATTCATCGGCCAAGACATGAAGTGCGTAACAAAGTCATGGCGCGGACTTCGGGTTAACACTTCAGCCGGGATTCCGATTCGGCAATGACCGCATCTGACAAGACGATTGACAAGCGCCCGCCCTCAATCGATGATAGCGCTACCAATAGCAGCCGCACGAAATGGCGGGGCGAGGAAGAGAGGGTAGTTGCTATGCACAACATGCTGCGGGCTGGCGCATTCGCGCGTGCCGGAATCGGTGCTGCAATCATGGTGCTTGCAACATCAGTCACCATTCCTGCCGCCGCTCAGGAAACAACCGCAACAATTCGGCACCCCATGGCAGATGCCGCCTATTGGAATGCTTCGCTGCCCACTCAGCAGCGGGTCGCTGATCTGCTGGCGCGCATGACTCTGGAAGAAAAGATCGCCCAGATCATTTCGGTATGGGATGGCAAGGACACCATCCAGGCGGCCGACTTCACTTTCGATCCTGCTGGCGCCAGCGTCGCTTACCCCGACGGAATCGGCCAGATTGCGCGCCCAAGCGACACCAGCGGTCCGGCCAGCCCGCGCGTGATGCGCAGGCGCAGCATAGAGGAATCGGTGCAATATGTGATCGATGCGCAACGCTGGGCCATCGAAGATACCCGTCTGGGCATTCCGATCCTGTTCCATGAGGAATCGCTCCACGGCTTTGCCGCCCGCGATGCCACCGCCTTTCCGCAGGCCATCGGCCTTGCCAGCACATGGAATCCGGATCTCGTGCGGGAGATCAACGATCTCATCGCCGCCGAGGTGCGGGCGCGCGGCGTTCACCTCGTACTCTCCCCCGTGGTGGACGTCGCGCTTGATCCGCGCTGGGGCCGGATAGAGGAAACCTTTGGCGAGGATCCCTTTCTGGTTGGCGAAATGGGCGTGGCATCGGTTGATGGCCTGACCGGCACCGGCACCGATCGCCGCCTGGCTGACGGGCAGGTGCTGGCCACGCTGAAGCACATGACCGGCCACGGCCAGCCCGAGAGCGGGACCAATGTGGGGCCGGCGCAGATTTCCGAACGCACCTTGCGCGAAGTGTTCTTCCCGCCCTTCCAGCAGGTGGTCCAGCGCACCGCGATCGACGCGGTAATGGCCAGCTATAACGAGATCGACGGCATTCCCAGCCATGCCAACAGTTGGCTGCTGAATGATGTCCTGCGTGGCGAATGGGGATTTCGCGGTGCGGTGGTTTCCGATTATTACGCCATTGAAGACATGGCCCGCCTGCACCGGATCGTGCCCGATTATCAGTCTGCGGCAGAATTGGCGTTGCAGGCGGGTGTGGATGTGGATCTTCCACAGGGCGCCGCTTTTGAAAATCTGGTGCAAAGCGTGCGCGAAGGCCGCGTGGCGATGGCCGATGTGGACCGCGCAGTATCGCGCTTTCTCACCATGAAATTCAACGCGGGCCTGTTTGAAGACCCGTGGCCGGATATCGATCAGGCGCTGGCATCCAACGGCTCCGAAGCGGTGGCGCTGGCGCGCGAGGCGGCCGAAAGCTCGCTGGTGCTGCTCAAGAACGATGGCGTGCTGCCACTGGCGCTGCCCGATACGGGTGCCGCCGAAAGGCCCACCATCGCGGTAATCGGCCCCAATGCCGATGTCGCGCGGCTGGGCGGCTATTATGGCGAACCGCGCGCCTCGGTGTCTGCGCTCGACGGCATTCGCGCACTGGTAGGGGACCGGGCGGAAATCGTGCATGCGCAAGGGGTCGTCATTACCGAAAATGACGATTGGTGGGCAGACGAGGTTGTGCTGGGCGACAGGCAAGAAAACCGCCGCCTCATCGCCGAAGCGGTCGATCTGGCGCGCGATGCCGATACCATCCTGCTGTTCATCGGCGATACGGAGCAGACCAGCCGCGAAGGCTGGGCCGAAACGCATCTGGGCGATCGCACCAGCCTTGATCTGGTGGGAGAACAGAATGAACTGTTCGCCGCCCTGCGCGAACTGGGCAAACCGATAGTAGCGGTGCTGGTGAACGGACGCCCGCCCAGCTATCCCGCCGTGGCCGAAGGCGCCGATGCCATTCTCGAAAGCTGGTATGCCGGTGAACAACAGGGCGCCGCCATCGCCAATGCGCTGTTCGGCCATGTCAATCCCGGCGGCAAGCTGCCGGTAACGGTGGCGCGCGAAGTGGGCCAGCTGCCGGTATTCTACAACCACAAGCCCAGCGCCCGGCGCGGCTATCTGTTCGCCGATGTCAGCCCGCTCTATCCGTTCGGCTTCGGCCTTTCCTACACCAGTTTCGAATTCGGCGCGCCCAGCCTTTCTGCGCAGACCATCCGCGCGGGCGAAGGGGTAACCGTGCGCGTGCCCGTTACCAACACGGGCGATCGCACGGGTGATGAAGTGGTGCAGATTTATCTGCGCGACGAGATTTCCAGCGTCACCCGGCCGGTAAAGGAACTGGTGGGGTTCCAGCGGATAACGCTGCAACCGGGGGAAAGCACGCTGGTGGATATCACGATCAGGCCCGACAGTTTCGCACTGTGGAACCGCGATATGGAGCGGGTGGTGGAACCGGGCGAATTTTCCATCATGGCAGGCCCCAATTCGCGCGATCTGGTGGCCACGACGCTGGTGGTGGAGCCCTGATGCAGCCGCCGCTTACCCGGCGCGCAACGCTGAAGCTTCTGGCGGGCGGTAGCCTGGCGGCGATGGCGGCGGCGCAGGCTGGTGGTGCCATTGCTCAAGCGTCACAGCCGCTTTACCGCGATCCTGCTGCCCCCATTGCCATGCGCGTGGCTGATCTGATGGGGCGGATGACCTTGCGCGAAAAGGTGCAGCAGATCCGCACCGCCTGGGCGGGAAAGGGCGATATGATCGATGGCC
>JBGSLI010000508.1:0-5496 GCA_041740775.1 Alteraurantiacibacter sp.
CGGGCGCGGCGCTGGAAGCGCTTGCCACGCTCGGCTTTGCCGATGTGCGGATCGTCGGCGAGGAGGTGGGCCGCGCCAGCGCGATCAAGCTGTGCCGTTCGGTAATGGTGAAGGGGCTGGAGGCTCTCACCGCCGAAATGGTGCTCGCGGCCAGCCGCGCGGGGGTTCTGGACGAAGTGCTCGCCAGCCTCGATGCCAGCGAGAAGCCGCAAGACTGGGCCGCCCGCGCCGACTATAATCTTGACCGGATGCTGGTCCACGGATGCCGCCGCGCAGCCGAAATGGCGGAGGCCGGCGCGATGCTGCGCGAATTGGGCATTGCCCCGCGGATGAGCGAGCAGACCGCCCAATGGCAGCGTCTGATCGGCAAACAGGAACTTGCTCCCCCGCCGGGCACGCTTTCTGGTAAGCTTGCCGCAATCCGGGCGAATCCGGACGAAAAGGGAGACATTTGAGCGATGGGCCTGATCATCGACTGCCACGGCCATTACACCGTCCTGCCCAAGGGCCACGATGGCTGGCGCGAGGAACAGAAGGCGGCGTTCAAGGCGGGCACGCCCTGTCCGCCCTATCCCGATATTTCGGACGAGGAGATCATCCGCACGATCGAGGACAACCAGTTGAAGCTGGTGCAGGAACGCGGCGCCGATTTCACCATCTTTTCCCCCCGCGCCAGCGCGATGGCCCCGCATGTGGGCGATCAGGCGGTGGCGAGCGAATGGGCGCGGCGGTGCAATGATCTGATCTACCGCGTCACCCAGCTGTTCCCCGATACCTTCATTGGCGGCTGCATGTTGCCGCAAAGCCCCAAGTCGGACCTTTCCGAAAGCGTGCGTGAACTGCGCCGCTGCGTGGAGGAACTGGGCTTCGTCGTCTGCAACCTCAATCCAGATCCCGGCGGCGGGCATTTCACCCATCCGCCGCTGACCGACGCATACTGGTTCCCGATTTACGAGGCGATGTGCGAATTGCGCGTGCCCGCGATGATCCACGTTTCGGGCAGCTGCAACCCGGCAATGCACGCCACCGGCGGTTATTATCTGGCGGCCGATACGGTAGCCTTCATGCAATTGTTGCAGGGCGATCTGTTCGCCCGTTTTCCCGAACTGAAGCTGATCATTCCGCACGGCGGCGGCGCGGTGCCCTATCACTGGGGCCGTTATCGTGGCCTGGCAGACATGCTCAAACAGCCCGATATCGAACAGCATCTGATGAACAATGTGTTCTTCGATACCTGCGTCTATCACCAGCCGGGTATCAACCTGCTGGCGGACGTGATCGCCAACAAGAATATCCTGTTCGGCAGCGAAATGGTAGGCGCGGTGCGCGGGATCGATCCGCAGACGGGGCATTATTTCGACGATACCAAACGCTATGTCGATGCGCTCGATATCTCTGCGGAGGAAAAGCACATGATCTTCGAAGGCAATGCCCGCCGCGTCTATCCGCGATTGGATGAAATCCTGAAAGGACGCGGGTTATGAGCGCCACCGCCACAGGATTTGCCGCTTGCGAGAAACCCGAACGCTATATCCAGCAGCTTGTCAGCCACTGGGGCCACAAGCTGGAAACCAGCTATGACGCAGGCGACGGGATGGGCCTGTTCCCCTTCTCACCGCACACCAATGCGGTGATGACCGCGCACCACGATGGCATCGCCATCACTCTGACCACCGCCGACGCGGACGAAAATATCCGGATGCGCGGCGTGATCGAGGAACATATCGACCGCTTTGCCTTCCGCGAGGCGCCGCTCAGCTACGAATGGAAAGACGCATGACCGAACCGAAGAAAGAACGGATCAACGTCCACGAATATCTCGCCGAATTCGAGGACATCCCCGGCACCCGCGTGTTCACCGCGCAGCGCGCACGCAAGGGATACTGGCTGAACCAGTTCGCGATGAGCCTGATGAAGGAAGAAAACCGCACCCGGTTCAAGGCCGACAACGCCGCCTATCTCGACGAATGGGACCTTACCCCGGCGGCGCGCAAGGCGGTGCTGGCGCGCGATTACAACGCCATGATCGATGAAGGCGGCAACGTCTATTATCTCGCCAAGCTGTTTTCCACCGACGGGCAGAGCTTCCAGCAGGCCGCCGGTTCGATGACCGGGATGACGCAGGAAGAATATGCACAGATGATGATCGCCGGGGGCCGTTCGCCCGAAGGCGTGCGCTCGATCAAGGGAGGGTATTGATATGGCCCGCGTAACCACAGGTATCACCTCCAGCCACATCCCCGCGCTGGGTGCGGCAATCCAGACCGGCAAGACCGGGGACGATTACTGGGGCCCGGTGTTCCGCGGCTATGAACCGATCCGGCAATGGATCGCGCAACCGGAAAACCGGCCCGATGTGGTGGTGCTGGTGTATAATGATCACGCATCCGCCTTCGACATGAACATCATCCCCACCTTCGCGATCGGCTGCGGCGAAGTGTTCAAGCCCGCCGATGAAGGCTGGGGGCCGCGCCCGGTGCCCGATGTGATCGGCCATCCCGATCTTGCCTGGCACATCGCGCAAAGCCTGATCCTCGATGATTTCGACATGTGCATTTTCAACCAGATGGATGTCGATCACGGTTGCACCGTGCCGCTTAGCATGATGTTCGGTGAACCCGATGCCTGGCCATGCAAGGTCATCCCCTTCCCGGTCAATGTGGTCACCTACCCGCCGCCGTCGGGCGCACGCTGCTTTGCGCTGGGCGATTCGATCCGCGCGGCGGTGGAGAGTTTCCCCGAAGATCTCAACGTCCACGTCTGGGGAACGGGAGGGATGAGCCACCAGTTGCAGGGCCCGCGCGCGGGGTTGATCAACAAGGATTTCGATCTCGATTTCATCGATCAGCTGATCAACGATCCCGAAGCGCTGAGCAAAAAGCCGCATATCGATTATCTGCGCGAAGCGGGCAGCGAAGGGATCGAACTGGTAATGTGGCTGATCATGCGCGGCGCGTTGCCGGAAAAGGTGCGCGATCTGTATAATTTCTACCACATACCCGCGTCCAATACCGCGCTGGGCGCGCTGATCCTCCAGCCGGAGGAAACCGCGGGCGAACCGCTGAACCCGCGCCGCGTGCTGAGCGGGCATTCGCTGGCATCGGCCTGAACAGGAGGAAACGGGAATGAAAATCGCACTCGCCGGTGGCGGCGCATTCGGAGAAAAGCACCTTGACGGGCTGAAGAATATCGACGGAGTGGAAGTCACCGCGCTGGTCGGCCGCACCCAGGACAAGACGCAGGCGATGGCCGACAAATACGGCATCGGCTTTGCCACAACCGATTACGATGCGATGCTGGCGCGCGCAGATGTCGATGCAGTGATCCTTTGCACTCCTACGCAAATGCACGCCGATCAGGCGATCAAGGCGATGGATGCGGGCAAGCATGTCGAGGTGGAAATTCCGCTGTCGGATTCCTGGCCCGATGCGCAGGCGGTGATGGACAAGCAGGCCGAGACCGGCCTCGTCTGCATGGTCGGCCACACGCGCCGTTTCAATCCGTCGCACCAGTTCGTGCATAACCGCATCACGGGCGGCGAGTTCAACGTCCAGCAGATGGACGTGCAGACCTATTTCTTCCGCCGTTCGAACATGAACGCCAAGGGCGAGGCGCGCAGCTGGACGGATCATCTGCTGTGGCACCACGCCGCGCATACGATCGATCTGTTCGCCTATCAGGCAGGCAGGATCGTTACCGCCAATGCCATTCAGGGGCCGCAGCATCCCGGACTTGGCATCGCGATGGACATGTCGATCCAGCTGAAGGCCGAAAGCGGGGCGATCTGCACCTTGTCCCTGAGCTTTAACAATGATGGCCCGCTGGGCACCTTCTTCCGCTATATCGGCGATAGCGCCACCTATCTGGCGCGGTATGACGATCTGTTCACCGGCAAGGAAGAACAGATCGATCTTTCCGGCGTGGCGGTGAGCAACAATGGTATCGAATTGCAGGACCGCGAATTCATCGCCGCGATCCGCGAGGGGCGCGAGCCGAACAGCTCGGTGGCGCAGGTGCTCGATTGCTATCGCGTGATCGGCGAACTGGCGCAAAGCCTCGAAGCGCAGGACGGCTGGTCGTAATGGCACCGGCAAAGCGCGCGATTGCCGGGCGGGCGCTTAATCCCCTTGGCCTCGGCTGCATGAATGTCAGCTGGGCCTATGGCGCCCCGCCGCCGCCGGAAGAAGCCGCCCGCCTGCTCCACCGTGCGCTCGATCTGGGTTGCGATCACCTCGATACCGCGCGCATTTATGGCGCGGGCAAGAACGAGGCGCTGATCGGCGAGACGTTGAAAGGGCGGCGGGACGAATTCTTCCTCGCTTCCAAATGCGGCATCACCGTGGATGGGCCAAGGCGTGGGGTCGATTGCAGCCCCGATGCGATTTCCGCCGCTATCGATACCAGCCTCGAACTGCTGCAAACCGATCATATCGATCTCTATTACCTGCACCGCTTCGATCCCAAAGTGCCGGTGGCCGAAAGCGTGGGCGCGCTGGCCCGCGCGATAGAGGCGGGCAAGATCGGCGCCTATGGCGTGTCCGAATGGTCCGCCGCGCATATCCGCGAGGCGCATGGCGTGCATCCAATGGGCGCGGTGCAGACCGAATATTCGCTATGGACGCGCAACGTCGAACTGGGCGTGCTGGCGACGTGCGAAGAACTGGGCATTCCGCTGGTGGCGTTCAGCCCGCTGGGGCGCGGGGCGCTGGGCGGGGTGCTGCGCGATCTGGCGATGCTGGAGGACAGCGATCTGCGCACCAAAATGCCGCGCTTCAATGCAGAGAACTGGCCGCACAATCTGGCGCTGATCGACCAATTGGCAAACCTCGCGCGCGCCAATGGCTTGACGCCGGCGCAACTCAGCTTGCGCTGGGTGCTGGCGCAGAGCGAATGGACGCATGTTATTCCCGGCACCACCAGCATCGCGCATCTGGAAGAGAACATGGCCAGCCTCGCGCAGCCGCTCGGCGACGACGTGCTGGATGAAGCGGGGCGGATCATCAATCAGCAGACCGTGGCCGGGCACCGTTATCACGCCGCGATCCTGCCCACGATCGACACCGAGGAATTCGAGGCCGCCTGACATGGCCCTGGTTCGCACCCCGATCGGCTATTGCGAACGCACCGCGCGTGAGCCTTTTTTCTATGCCAATGCGCATGAAAAGGATTTCGTCCCGCTCGCCCCGGTGGAGGTGGATATCCACGATGCGCGCGGGCGCGGTTGTTCGCTCGATATCGAAGGCTTCACGCTGGTCGAACACCGCAGCCGGGTGCCCGATCTGACCGATCTGGAAGCCGTCAGGCGCGATCATCCCGGCGAAATCGTTGAACTGCTGAAGGCCGTTACCGGCTGCGATCATGTGGCAATGACGCCCGGCGCGATCCTGCGCTTTTCCGAACGCGCGGGCGCGAATGCGGCGCATGACAATTCGCACCCTGCGCGCTTCGTCCATGTCGACATGGCCAAACACGCAGCCGCCGCCGCGCGCGCCGCTG
>JBGSLI010000509.1:0-2734 GCA_041740775.1 Alteraurantiacibacter sp.
GAGGCCGGGCCGGTCCACGCCCCTTTCAACACGATATCGCGGCGATGGTATTGCACCAGTTCGCAGATGCGCGGCGTGCCATCGACGTGCGGGATGATCTTGAGCAAAAACCCCGGTTCGCCAAGCATCGCCAATGCCGCCGCTTCATCAAGCGGTCTGTGCTTGTAACCCATGGTTGCCCGGGCCACCCGTTCGGGCCCGTAATCCAGTTTTCCCAGCAAGGTATCATGCGCTATTTCCAGGCTCGGGCTGGCCAGTTTCTGCGGGAAACCCCATAATTCACGGCCACCGGAAATCGGGCCGTGCACATCCAGAAACATGTTGTGGGTATAGGCCCCGCCAACGCCGCCCAGCCGCACGGGGATGTGCTGCGCCGCGCCGGCATAGCGGCCAAACCCGGTGCTGGCGTCCATCCGCATGAACTCCATCCGGACATGCGGCTGATCGGCTACCAGAGGTTCGGGCACCGCCTGTTCAATCGCGCCAGGATCGGTGCGATAGGTGACAATCAGATGCTCGCGGTTGGTATAGCGATAGGGGCCCGGCGGATAGGACGGGCTGACCCATGGCATGGCGAAGGCGGTATCGGGCAGGCGGCCCGGCCCGTCACGGTTGGAAGCGGTCATGCAGATTTTTTCACGGCAATTGGCTGGGCTTTGCTGCTGCCCTTTTGAGCACCGGGATTTGCGGCGTGTTGTGCCACCAGCCGTTCGTGCATCACATCGAACACCCGCATTCCTTCATGCGGTTTGGCTGGCGTCAGCCACGGGGCTTCCTCCAGCGTCGCGGTGGCATCGCGCAGCCCCTGATTCCAGCGGGTGAGCATGGTCGGTCGGGTGAATTCGTAATCCTTTGCCGCCCCTTGCGGCGCGAACGGACGATAGATGATCTGGGCGACGTCCATTGTCGTGACGCAGCCGAAACTGTGGAGCCGCTTGGCCTCAGGCAGTTGGCGAAGTTCTTCGGGCAGCGCGCTGAGCATTTCGTTGATCGCGTGGCGCACATCGTGTTTTTGGGCGAAAATGTCGGTATTGTGGCGGGTGCGGCTGGCATAGCGAATATCATTCTGGCGTTCGGCAACCTCTTCCAGACTGGTCGGCATATCGCCCGTGGCATGAAAGACATCGACCTGAAACGTCAACCGGCTGCGCCTTGGCATGTAATCGAGCACATATTGCAGCGGCGTGTTGGAAACCAGCCCGCCGTCCCAGTAGAATTCGCCATCGATCTCTACCGGCGGGAACCCGGGCGGCAGCGCCCCGCTGGCCATGATGTGTTCGGCCCTGATGGGCATTTCTGCGCTGTCGAAATAGGCGAACCGGGCGGTGCGGACATTGACTGCCCCGACGCTCAGGCGAATCCCGTCCGGATGGTTGATCAGGTCGAAATCGACCAGTCGCTCCAGCGTGGCCTTGAGTTCTTCTGTCTTGTAATAGCTGATCGGCTGCGTCATCCCGAGCCAATCGAACAGACCGTTCGGCGCGAAGAAGCCCGGCTGGCCAAACATCAACGCCGCCTGCCCGCCCAGCTTCTTTTGCAAGGCAAGCCAAGGATCCTCCAGGTCAGTAGGCCACATCGACGATGGGGCGGTGACAATCTCCCAGAATTCGCGCAGGCGGGCCACCCGGTGTTCCGGGGCGTTCCCGGCAATCAAGGCAGCGTTGATCGCGCCGATCGAAATGCCTGCAACCCAGTCAGGGCTGTAATGGGACGAGGCAATCGCTTCATAGACCCCGGCCTGATAACTGCCAAGCGCACCACCCCCTTGTAATACAAGGCCGACTTTTTTGTCGTATTGATTACCAGAGGTCATTATATTTCCTAACTGAGTCGATTATTATAAAAACATTTATCGAACATTTTTATATATAATTTTAATCGCAATGTTTTTTTGGCTATTGTTCAAGCATTTGTTAATTCGCTTGATCGCAGGCTGGGGTTACGAAGGGTTTGAAATTTATATGGATGCCGCCTTCGCGCGCAATCAGAGGCTGTATTTCCCGTGCAGTGTCCACTGCCATGGCAATTTTACAACTAAACTACCTTCTCACCCGCGTCCGCTTACTTCAGCGGACCGCTAGGCTCGATAGATTCTTTACAAACTGCACCAGCGGACTGCTAAAGAGAACCATCGAGCGGCGCCGCGTGAGAAGCCAAAAATGGCGGAAATGCTGGGGCGCGGAAATCTGGATGTGGATCCTGCCGCCCCGGCCAGCTACCTGCCACTTGCCCGCGTGGCGATCACGAAGCCGGTAACGCTGGTGGTACTGGCCGCCAGCACCACAAGGGCCGCGCCGGTTGTTCCCAGCCAGTCCACCAGCCACGGCAGCGCCGCCAGTGCCATTGCGGTGGGAATGCCGCGCAGCAGGAAGTTGGTGATGGCCTTGCCGCGCGCAACCAGCAGTGCCTCCATGCTTGCCCCCGCCAGTTCCAGCGCCGCTGCTGCCGCCAGCAGCACCATCGGGATATAGGCCGCCAGATAGGCCTTGCCTGCGATTGCCAGAATCACCCATTTGCCCGCCAGCAGCGCAACCGCGATCACCGCAACGCCGGTAATGATGGCGATGCGGGTAATCTGCGCCGCGATGGCCTTGGCCTTTTCCGGCTCGCGCACAAGTTCGGGATAGGTCGCGCGCAACACCGCCTGCGCCAGCTTGAGCAGCCCTTCGCCCAATTGCGAGGCGACGCGATAGATGCCCGCCAGCGCCGGCCCGCCCCAAGCGCCCACCAGCAG
>JBGSLI010000510.1:0-2520 GCA_041740775.1 Alteraurantiacibacter sp.
AGTGTAGGGCCGGATTGGGGGCCGGGCAAGGTCATGCCCGCAAGGTCAGGCGGTGTAGCCCGGAGGGCCGCTGCGGCCCGGCATGAAGCGGTAGGTGATGCGCGCCTTGGTCAGATCATAGGGCGTCAGTTCGCACAGCACTTCGTCCCCCACCAGCACGCGAATGCGGTTCTTGCGCATCCGCCCGGCGGTATGGCCCAGCACTTCATGGCCGTTTTCAAGCTCTACCCGGAACATCGCGTTGGGCAGCAGCTCCACCACCTTGCCGCGCATTTCGAGGAGTTCTTCCTTAGCCATCCAGTATCTGTTCCTTGATCGGGGTGTGAAAATCGTGTTGCGGGCGCATAGCTGCCTCCCCGGCAAAAGGAAAGAGCGCCCTTCGCGCCGTGGCCCCGCCGATGCTGCACCGGGCTGCCGGGCCAGCGGTTCGGGTGCGATACATATGCGACAATTTAATACTTTGGTCCGGGTTGCGCGCAAGGGCGCTGCCGCACATATGCGGCGGCGGAAGTGGGACAGCGCCGGACAGGTCAAGGATTGCCGGACAATTCAAGGATTGAGTGTGCACACAACCGCTTCGACCAGCCTTGCCGCGATCGCGGCCATGCTCGCCTTCGTGCCGTTTTCCGTTCCGGCCCATGCGCAGGACGCGTTGTCTGTGGGACAGGACGGCAATGCTGCGCAGCCGATTGGTTCCGATCCGGCGCAGATGGAAGACGATCTCAACACAATCGTCGTCTATGGCGCGCGGCTGATCGGCCAGGTCGAAGCGCCGCAGCCGCCGATCGTGACGCTCGACCAGGCCGATATTGCCGCCTATGGCGCGGGCTCGATCGCCGAACTGATCGAGGCGCTTGGCCCTACCGTATCGAGCGGGCGCGGGCGTGGCGGGGGCGGCCAGCCGGTGATCCTGGTCAACGGCGTACGTATTTCATCCTTCCGCGAATTGCGTAGCTATCCGCCAGAAGCCATTGAACGCACGGAAATTTTCAGCGAGGAAGTGGCCCAGCGTTTCGGCTTTTCGCCCGATCAGCGGGTGGTCAACATCATCCTGAAAGACAATTACTCCAGCCGCGAGATCGAGCTGGAATATGGTCAGCCCTTCGATGGCGGATTCTCGCAGCAGCAGGCAGAAGGCACCTATCTGCGGATCGACGGGCAGAGCCGGCTGAACGTCAATCTGGAATGGGATAATTCCTCCATGCTGACCGAGGGCGAGCGCGGCGTATTGCAGGCGCCGGGCAGCATCCCGACCTTTGCCAGCGATCCCGATCCGGCTGATTTCCGCAGCCTGGTGAGCGATTCTTCGGGGCTGGAGGCCACCGTCAACTGGACTTCATCCTTGGGCGATAGTGGTAATTCGGTAAGCGTCAACGCCACTTACGAGCGCCAAGAAAGCCTGCGCCTGCAAGGGCTGGATTCGGTGCTGCTGACAGATCCGGCCGACAACAGCGCGCTGCGATCGTTCAATTCCGCCGATCCGCTGGCGGTGGATAGCACCGGCAACAATTATTCCGCCGCCGCCACGCTCAACATGGGGCTGGGCGATTGGCAGGTCACCGGCACGCTGGATGCCACCATCGCCGATTCGGTCAGCGTCACGCAATTGCGGCTGGACAACACCGCGCTGGTGGCGGCTGCGGCGGCGGGCACGCTGGCGCTCAATGCCGATCTGGGCGATTTTGCCGAGGCCGGTTTCGATGTGGCGGATAGCACCACCTATACGGTAAACGGCCTGCTCACCGCGCGCGGCACGCCGGTCTATCTGCCGGGCGGCGATCTTTCGGTAACGATGGTGGCCGGATACCGCGGCAATGGCATCGAAAGCACCGATACGCGCAATCCCGGCGTGGAAACCGATCTCGATCGCACGCGTTGGCAGGCGGGGGTGAACCTGGGCATCCCGATCACCAGCCGTGATGAGGATTTTCTGGGCGCGGTGGGCGATATCTCGCTCAACTTCAGCGGCACGATATTCGAACAGAGCGATTTCGGCACGCTGTGGGATTGGTCGGCGGGGGTGAACTGGGGCATTTTAAGCGGACTGACGCTTTCGGCCACCTATATCGATCGTGACAGTTCGCCCTCGCTTTCCGAACTGGGCAATCCGCAGATCGCCACGCCCAATGTGCAGGTGTTCGATTTCGTCAACAATGAAACGGTGCTGGCAACAGTGATAACCGGCGGCAATCCGCTGTTGCCCGCGCAGGCGCAGAAAGACTGGAAATTCGGCCTCAACTGGGAACTGCCGTTTCTCGACAATTCCACCTTCCAGATCGAATATTTTGACAATCATTCGGCCAATGTGACCGAAGGTTTCCCGGTGCTGACCCCGGCGATCGAAGCCGCCTTCCCTGGCCGGATTACGCGCGATGCAAGCGGGCAGTTGACGGCGATAGACCAGCGCTTCGTCACCTTTGCCGAACGCGATGTGCAGCGGCTGCAATTCGGACTGAACCTGTCGGGCCGGATCGGCGGCGCTTCGCAGGAGGCGGAGCGTGGTGGCGGCGATACCGGCGC